>CAZSXS010000009.1:0-56063 GCA_964611385.1 uncultured Defluviitaleaceae bacterium | reverse complement strand
GCCAATTCATCCCACCACCTTAGAGGTTGGGGACTTCTTGGCAACTCAGGTTAAACCGAAAAACAGCTCCCGCCCAAAAACTCACGCAGAATCGAATTTTTCGGCACTTCTTCGCTGCTGATACTCAGAAAACTGTCCAAAAACTTGGCCAGCCGTCTAGCCTCAGAGTACTCAGGCATATCCTTTTCCACTTGAAAAAGAAGGGGCTCTGCAAAATATTTCAACACACACAGCTCATACACCAAGGCTGAATTAAAGAATGCGTCAGCTTCTTCTTGGAAGGGGAAGATGTATTGTACTTCGCCCCGGTTTACAGAAGGCCACATGGAAATGGTTCGAGCTGCGTCTGCTCCCCGGAAGCGGCTGTCTCGAACGATTCTTCGAATCAAACGGGTGTCTGTCGTGGAAATCCGGTTATGGTCATCTACGTTCAGCTGCGTCAGAGCGCTGATATAAATCTTGAACTTCTGCTCCCTGGCTACCATTTCCGAAATCCCCTCGTTTAAGCCGTGTATCCCTTCCATGACGATAATCTCATCCTTGCCCAATTTCAGCTTTTTGCCGCCCTCTCTCTTGCCGGACAGAAAGCTAAAGGTGGGAATCAAAACTTCCTGCCCATTCATAAGTCCCTGTAGGTCTTCGTTAATCTTGGCAAGATCCAAGGCCTCCAAGCATTCAAAATCCGGCTTTCCATACTTGTCCAAGGGGATATCGCTTCGATTCTTGTAATAATTATCCAAGGAAACCACGTGAGGCTTAAGCCCGTTGACCCGTAACTGGATACAAAGGCGGTTTGCAAAGGTGGTTTTACCCGAGGAGGAAGGGCCTGCGATGAGAACCAGGGTTTTATTCTGCTGGGATATGCTGTCGGCAATGTAGGCAATTTTCTTTTCATGAAGAGCTTCCGAAATGCGGATAAAGTCCCCGATGCCCCCATTGCAGATAATGTCGTTCAACTCCCCAACGGTTTCCACCTTCAAAATCCTAGCCCAGTCTGCTGATTCCTTAAATACTTGTGCCATTTTATCCAAAGGCTTTAGCTCAGCCAGTTCGTCCGGACTTTCGGCAACGGGAAACTGCAACATAAAGCCGTTGTCCTTTTTCGTCAGTGCAAAGCGCTTCAAAAAGCCGGTGCTTGGCACCATAGGCCCATAAAAATAATCGTAAAACCAATCCAACTTGTAGAGATTGACATTTGAAGTCCGGCGGTATTTGAGGATTTTCACCTTATCCCAAAGCCCGCAGTCCTGACATTTCTTCATGGCGTTCTCGACAGACAAAGACTGCTTGGTAATTGGGATATCCTTCTCAATGATTTCCAGCATTTTTTCCTTGATTTTCTCAAGCAAGGCATCCGTAACAAGCTCCCTTGACTGCTCCGAACTGCCATTGTCCGAAAAATCTTCCATAATTTCGCAGTAATAATTTTTGTTAATCGAATGCTGAATCACAACCCGAGTCATCTTCCCGCAGATTTCTTTGACAGCATAAATCATAATAAAAACCATGCTTCTTTGATACGCCCGAAACCCGTGAGTATTATCAAGTCCCAAGAATTCGATTACGGAATCCTCAGAAGGGCTTTTGTTCAACTCAAAAACTTCATTGTTGACCAAAGCCAAAACCGGTGACTGAACTGCCGACTCCGACCCTGATCCCGTCCTTTGCGCCTTGCCATATAACCTATTGTAAATATCCAACAATGTTTCTGTGTCAAGTACTTGAATCCGTTCATTACCAACGTAAGCATTCATGATGCACCTCAATAGTTAAGTTTAGTTTACTCAAATATTGTTTCATGGGATCGGCAAAAATAATCTCTGAATGATAATGCGGGATATCAATGAGGAAAAGGCCGCTGTCCAAAAGCTCTTGAATTTGATGATACTTGCAGTCTCCTGTCAAGTAGCAGCCGCAACTTTGTCGAAGAGCCTCTTTATAATACTCAAAGCCACTACCCGTACAAAGAGCAACCTTATCCAGCAGTGCCTTGGAATCCCCATAAAAATTGACAGGGCCAAAATCTAGGCACCGACCCACAAAGGCAGCATAGGCTTCCAAGGTCAGAGGCTCCGCCAGTCTCCCAACACGACCGATCCCCTGGATTCTACCCTGATCATCACCGTGCAGCCTCACGTCTTTGTCCCGCACCAGCACTTCTTTGTCCGTAAGCCTCAGCTGATCAAACAAAATATCATTCAATCCACCCGCAGCACAATCCAAGTTCGAATGGGCAGAAAAAACAGAAACTTTCCCTTCAATCAGCCGAAGAATTCTTCTCCCGACAGGGCTATCCTCCGTAATCCGTTTAACCGCCTTAAACAGCAGTGGATGATGAGAGACAATCAAATCAAAGCCTTCCCTACGAGCCTTTTCAACAGCAGCATCCGTAACATCAAGGCACAAAAGCACCTTTTCCACCTCAGCCCGCCCCTGGACAAGCAAGCCGACATTATCCCAGTCCAAGGCAAGGGACTGGGGGGCATAGGCTTCTAAACATTGCATAATCTCACTTAAATTTTCCAAATAATCACCCTCAAAAGAACTTACTTTACCGGTCTACAGTTCATAATGGTGTATTGCTTGTTGTTTTCTTCGCATTGTGCCTCGCTCTTGATTTCAAACCCAATGGTATGTAAAAAATCACGTACCTTGTCAAGGTTTCGTTGGGGTTGAAGGATGAGTTGCTTTGCGCTTTTGACCACAGAGAGTGACTCTGTCAAAATCTCTATGACCAAACAGCCTCCCATTCCGGATAGTATCACCGCTTCAACCTCTCCTACGCCAAGCCGTGAAAGGCCGTAACCCTTTCTAAGTTCAATCACATCGCTGCAGTTGTTGGCAAGTACGTTCGCTTTGGCTCTTTGTAAGGGGCCTTCGTTCATGTCGCAGGCTATCGCCTTGGTTATTAGATTGTTCTTGGCCATGTATATCGGTAGATAACAGTGATCTGTCCCGATGTCTGCTATGGTTTTGTATTCGACCTCCGCTGCTATGGCGGCCAGCCGCTTGGATGCTTTTCTCATTAGTCCAAATAATCCTTTAACTTCTTGCTGCGACTTGGGTGCCGAAGCTTCCGTAAGGCCTTCGCTTCAATTTGCCGTATCCGTTCCCGGGTAACGTTAAATTCTTTGCCCACTTCCTCTAAGGTGCGCGCCCGTCCGTCATCCAGCCCAAAACGTAATCTTAAAACCTTTTCCTCGCGCTCTGTTAAGGTGTCCAGAACTTCCATCAGCTGCTCCTTCAGAAGCGTAAAGGCTGCTGCCTCCGCTGGTGCCGGAATGTCGTCATCTGGTATAAAGTCCCCCAGATGGCTGTCTTCTTCCTCACCGATGGGCGTCTCTAGGGAAACTGGCTCTTGGGCAATCTTCATGATTTCCCGTACTTTTTCAACAGGCATCTGCATTTCACGAGCCAGCTCGTCTGCGGTAGGGTCCCGCCCAAATTCTTGGAGCAATTGCCTGGAAACGCGAATCAGTTTGTTGATGGTTTCCACCATGTGTACAGGGATACGGATGGTTCTGGCCTGGTCGGCAATGGCTCGGGTGATAGCCTGGCGGATCCACCAGGTCGCATAGGTACTGAACTTGTAGCCCTTGCGGTAGTCAAATTTTTCAACCGCCTTAATCAGACCAAGGTTTCCTTCTTGGATCAGATCCAAAAAGAGCATACCCCGCCCTACATAGCGCTTGGCAATACTAACCACTAAGCGTAAGTTGGCCTCTGCAAGCCGCTGCTTGGATAGCTCGTTGCCTTGCTCCATTTCCTGAGCCAGGGCGATTTCCTCGTCGGCATTTAATAAGGGAACCTTTCCGATTTCCTTTAGATACATGCGTACATGATCATCAATGCTGATGGCACCTTCAGCTAAAGAAATCTGTTCCAGATCCTTTTCTACGTCTTCCTCAACGATTTCGGCTACACCCACGATTTCCACGCCCTGGGATTCTATAAACTCATAAATCTTTTCTATTTGCTCTGGGTCTAGGTCTATGTCGCCTAGGGCATCCATAATTTCCTTGTATTCAATTGTACCTTTCTTTTTCTTGGCATTCGCCACTAAGTCCTTAATTTTTATCATTAAGGTTATTTCTTCTTGGTTTTCCAATCTGTTCAACCCTTTCTCTTGTTAGATGTTTGCTTTTATAAAATCACTTGCAGACCGTTGATTTCCTTCGCCTTGTACTCCATCATTCGCTTAATTAAATTAGCATCGCCAGTTGCCATGGCGGTATCCAGACAGGCCTTATGGTAGGCCGTCTTGATGGTTCTCAGCCAGTCTGTCAGCATTTTTTGTAGGGTTTTTTCATCAGAAGCTTCTTCGAGCTTACTAGGCTCCGATAGCTTTGAAACCGTTGTAAAAGTGGAGGCAATTAGGTTTTGCTCCTCTATGGTCTCAAAGTAGCTTACCAATTCTCCTTGTTCAATGCTCTCTTTTTCAGATTCATAAATGACCTGTAAGAGCTTGATATAGGGATCAGCCAGAAATTCCTCTGGTTTTAAAATTAGGGCAATCTTTTTCCGTATATTACCATTGTTGGCAATTATAGATAAAATATTCCTTTTGGCATGAATTAATCCGATTTCTTCGATTTTATGAACGTTTTTACCGCCCAATCCCTCAAAATTACCAGTCGAATCAGCTGCGCCTTGATTGCCTTGATTAGTATTCTGTATTTGAAAAAATTTATTACTGTTTACGGCGGCTTCATTAATTAACAATTCAGGCTTATATTGACTGCTCTCCTTCCGAATAGCTGCTTCTGAAATGTTTGACAAAAGAGCCACTTTTTTGATGTAAGCATCCTGCTCAATCGCATTTTTCAAAGCACCCAAAATCTTTGCCGCCTCATTGGAAAAGGCAACACGTTCAGCCGTGTTCTCAAGATTATAGTTCTTCTTCAAGCAGTTTATTTGAAAATCTGGATAATATTCCGCCGATTTCAAAGCCTCCGTAAAGCCCTCAGCGCCAAAGTTTTTGATATATTCATCGGGATCCTTGGCATTTTGCAGGCTCAGAACCTTAACGTAAAGCCCGGCGCTGACCAAAACCGGGATGGCACGTAAAGAAGCCTTCACACCGGCCTCGTCACCATCAAAGATCAAAACAACGGAATTCGCATATTGGCGAAGTAGCTTGGCATGTTCTTGATTGAAGGCTGTGCCCAGAGCCGCCACCGCATTCTGAAAACCAGCCTGGTGCAGGCTGATCACATCCATATAGCCTTCTACCAGCAAAATTTCACGGGTACGGACTTTTTTGGCAAAATTTAAGCCATACAATTGATGACTTTTTTCAAAAATCAAACTTTCGGAGGAGTTCAGATACTTAGGCTCCCCCTTTGCTAAGATTCGGCCACCAAAGCCCACGATCCGCCCAGCCACGTCAATAATAGGGAACATGAGCCGTCCGGAAAATCGGTCGGAATTATTTTTATCGAACTTCACCAGTCCGGACTGTTCCAGCAGGGACAAATCCGTATTCAAGTCCATCAGGTGCTTATAAAGGCTTTTTCGATCAGAAGGCGCGTAACCCAGGCCGAAATGGCGTCTGGCTTTTTGAGTAATTTTGCGTTCATCCAAGTACGCTCTGGCCTCTGCGCCCTCTTCGGCATTCAGCCGATCAAAAAAAAACTTAGCTGCCACCTTGTTGAGTTCATACAGCTGTTCCTTGAGTGCCAAATTTTTTTTATAGGCGGGCGACAAGGGTTTTTCTGGCAACTTATAATTAATTCGTTCAGCAAGGCGTTTAACGGCATCTAAAAAGGTATCGTTTTCGAGCTGCATTAAAAAGGTAAAGACATTTCCAGAAGCGCCGCAACCGAAGCAATGGTACATCTGCCGGTCGGGGCTGACGGAAAAAGAAGCAGATTTTTCCCGATGGAAGGGGCAAAGCCCAAAATAATAAGCGCCTTTTTGCACAAGGGTGACGTAAGATCCGACCAAATCAACAATATTATTGCCTCTTCGAACTTCCTCAATAACTTCCTGCGAGTAAAGCATACACCACCTCTGAAAATTTCTTTGAAATTCTTCTACACAAAATAATTTCGACACGAGTTTTGCTTAACCTTTATTTTTTAAATAAATTTTATAGAACTGAGCCTTGGATTTTCTAAGTATCATAAAAAAGCCGCACATCCGTATTTTTAGCTTGCACTATCCATATATTTCTTGTATAATCCTAAAAATGAAAAATGATTAAGGAATTTTCAAAATTATTTAGACGAAAGACGGTTGTAAAGTCTTCTCATCTCGGCTGATCGTGACTGAGTATAAGTCCGGCTTTTTTGAAGGGTGGGGGTTAGGGTGTTAGCCAACGAGTTGGCTGGGAAACTTTTTTCGCCGTTTGAAAAAAGTTTCCCGCCCCCAAGGTCTTTCTCTTTTCTCTATGCTTTGCCTTTTTACATACAATTTAAAGGAGGTTTTTTATGGGAGGATTTTTTAGTATCGACGGTCCGTTTTATCGGATCGGGAATATCGTAGCAGATATTATGATCCTGAGCTTTGTCTGGCTTTTTTTTAGTATTCCCTTGTTTACCATCGGCGCATCCACAACAGCACTTTTTTATGTGGTTACTCGCCGCATATCCAATAAGGAAGGCTATTTAATGCGGGATTTCTGGACCAGCTTCAAAGGGAACTTTAAGCAGGCAACCCTGAGTTGGCTGGTGATTGTGCTGCTCTTCATTATCATTTTGATTAATCTGTTGAATATCAATGCCATCGGCTCCATGAAATCAATTATCTTTCCTTTCCAAATCTGCTTTATGATTGAGTTATCCCTCTTGACCATCTATATTTTTCCCATTATTGCCCGCTTCGATATGAGCTTTAAAGAAACGTTTAAGACAGCATTTTTTATGGCAAACAAGCATATATTTACTTCCATTCTTTGCTTAGTCGCCAGTGCGGCAGTTTTGCTGGCCTCTTATATCTATCCGCTCTTTGCCGTTGTCGCTATGGGTACTTATGCCTTTGCCGTTTCGTATCTTATTATTAAGGTCTTTAAACGCTATCGCCCAGAAATGGATGCAGACGATCTCATTGGTGAATCCATCAGTAAGCTTTCTTTAAACGATTCCACTCCTGTGTTTGATAATGGCCCTGCCTTTGTCGTCACAGAGATTCCGGTTCGTCCAGATGAATCGGAGCAATCCACGCACCAGAATGTAGAAGAAGATTCTGCAAATAGCAATGAAAATAATCTTGTATAGAGTTGAGCTATGAATGACTATTTTAAATTTTTATTTGAATATCTGAATACGCCGGACAATGCAGTGGTTATTGCAATTGTCTTTGCTGCGATCAATGTTTTTGCCCTCTTGATCAGAATAATTCTCGTTATTGGCTATCAATCCCAATATGCGATCTTCAAAGTGAAATCCAAAGAGATTAAAGCGATCACAGACGTTAAGGATTCCAATTTCGGCGTGTTTAACAAGGTCATAAAGGACTACATTAAAAATAGCAAAAAAGGTTCTTACTTCGATACCGAAAAGCTAATTAAAAAGCACCTTTTGCAGCTGAGCTTTTGCGGCTGGAGCTATGAGGGTATGGGGCGCTTTATTCATAAGTTTGAAGTCACTTCTCTGTTCACTGGGATTTTGCTCTCCTTAGTGTTTACCAATTATGCCTTCACCTTTGGGGTATTGGCAGTTTCAGCCTTTATCCTGATTAAGTTCTTGTCCGTAATTTTGGATTTTGAAACCCTTACCCAGCGATTGACTCAAGAATTAACAGAATATATCAACCGGGAAATCGGACAATTCTATTCCAATGAGTTCATCCCTGTTATTAACCGCTTCAAAAGCGAATTTGTTGCTGCGATCAATCGGCAAAGTGTTTCTCTTTCTGAGACAACCCAAAGCCTTAGCCATGAGCTAACAAACCTGCTGGGCTCCAAGATCAAGGAGACCAATCTCAAGCTAGAAGAGCATATCAGTGGCTTGTCCGACACGGTTAAGAAACTTTTGAAAACCACAGAGGACTTAAAAGCCATCATGGAGCCGTTCTCCCTTGCCTCTGACACCATGAAAGGACAGTTGTCCTATATTAAGGAAAACCAAAGCGTCCTTCGGGATAGCTTGCAAAGTTATGAGGTCGCCTTACATGAGGTTACCAAAGAAGTAGGTAGCGGACTTGGCCGAATTATGGAGTTTCAAGTCAAGGAAGCTTATGGTAAGCTCAATGATGATTTGAAATCAAACATTGACAGAACCACGAGTTTAAACACCGAATTAATTCAAAGGCTCCAACAGCTCTTTGATTCCATGATGAATCAAAGCCGGGCAGAGGCCTTGGCCATCAAGCAGCTGAAGGAGCAAATGGATTTTTATTTGAACCCTCCGAACGGAGAGATTTAACATGTACAATATGGATCAATTCGAGTACGCCCTGCCGGAGCTGAAGCCCGACATTGAAAAGCTTGTGATCGAAACCACCGGAGGCTATGAGGGAAGCATCACCCTCAAAAATAACGGTGGCGGAATTTTGGAGGGGCAGATTTTTTCAAACAGCAATTTGCTTTCCTTTCATCCTGAAAGTTTCCAGTTTGAGGAAAGCTTGGTTGTTCATTTTTCTTTGAACATGGACTATTTCCGTGAAGGAGATCAGATCCAAACTGAGTGCGTTATCACCAGTAATGGTGGGGAAATCGTAATACCCACCATCATTAAGTTTACAAAGGGTCTGCTGCTTACCCGCACGAAGGAAAAAGACAGCACCGTTAAAATCAGCGATTTGAAGGGCTTTGTTTCGTATGCCAAGAAAAATCCTGTAGCGGCAAGGGCTTTGTTCAATTCTCATGAATTTATGATTTGGCTTTTTGACATCGGTTACGAGCCAATGAATGTGTATGAAAAGTTTTTAAAGGATACCAATAAGGAAAGATCCTTAGAAAAGTTTTTATTGTTTAATAAGCTTAAAAATAGGGTTGCCTTGGAATTTACCCAACCGAAACTGGAATATATCATTCCATCCGGGACAAAAGAATATAAAGAAACTATAACGGTCAAAAAAACTGGTTGGGGTTATGCGGACTGCTTGATTTATTCAGACCAGCACTGGCTTCTGGTTCAGCCGGAAAAGTTAACTTCCGCTTCCTTTGACGAGGGCGGCTTGGCCAGGGTACAGCTCAGCATGGATACGGAGGCTTTTGAACAGGCAGCTGAGGCCACACTTTTCCTTTCTCAGGGAGTCGGTCTCCCCGCCTTAAAAAGCATTTCCCTTAGTGTGAAAAAATCCAGGCCTTTTTTATTCAGCATCAACCAGGAAGCCTTTGCCTCAAACGACAAAGGCTATTTGACCATTGAGAATTTGTGCGGAGCAGACAGCTTTGTGGAAGTGTTCAGCCCTGATAGCTTTGTAAAGCTGGAAGCCAAACGTTATCCCCTGCGAGACAGAGTGATGATTCCCTTTACAATTAAGCTCTCCGCTCTGCAAAGCGCCCAAATGAGCTTTAAAAAACAGCCTTATTTGGAGGGCGTGATTTCGATGAAAATTGTCTTGAATTATAAAGTGCATAAAAAAGATTTGAAGCTGAAAGTGTTCTCAGTCTTATAGTGATGAAGGTGTATTCATGAGTTTGGAAGATTTAATCGTAAAGAGCGGAAAGCAGGCCTTAGGCCTGTCTTTAAAGCTTTGGTTCAACTATATAAAAACCAATGATCGGAAAGAAATTCATCGCGCCATGCATGTTGTTGTCAGTGCCTTAAACAAGCGTCTGACCGATATGGGGCTTTATTTTTTGAAGATTTTTCTGAGTCTTGCCCTTGATGATTTGGATGTGGCTAGGGATCAGCTTGAAAACCTCAGCCCCCATAAGAATTATTTTAAATCCTCCGAATCCAACAAATATGCGGTATATATTTATTTGAACACCATTTATTTCATCAAGACCCAGGACAGCAAGCAGAGTAAGAAGCACTTAAAGATTTTGGAGGAGCTTTACGCGGAGAGTAAGGATTTCCGTTATCCTTTGTTGATTGCTTCTGTTTTACAGGAATTAAAGGATGAAAAAGGAGCGGGCGTCTATCTGGCGACCTCTTATTTTTATGGGAACAACAGCGCCTTTTTTTACCTGAGTCTTTACCGGCATTTTTCTGCGATTGATGAGATCGTCGAAACTAAAAAGCTCTTGTTGCGTTTTATAAAGTGGGCCATCGCGCATAATTTTGATCTGACCCAAATTTTTCTTAAGCACAACGCAAGCATCTCTAAGGAAATTGATTCAGACCTACCCCTCTGCAAAGCAATCTATAAAGCCTATCCTGGGGAGTGGATTGTCCACTTGCTGTGCAATCAGTTCATTGCCAATAGTGATTTAAGCCCGGAAGCTTTTTCTTTTTACAAACTAGCCGCAGAACATCAAATGTTTATCAAGGGGCTTAATTTTTTTTTGGTAAAGGCTTTTATTCGGTATTATTGTAGTGAAATGGTCATGCCCGACGAGGCTGGGATTAGTCGCTACGCCTTGGAAGAATATTTGCAAAATAATCGAGTGGAAACCAACGAGAAAGCCTTTTTATACCACTATTTGCTTGGGAATAAGCGCTTTGAAGACTTGGTTCACTTGATCCAGCTGGATTTGCGTAATTATACCGTTTCTTGCATTGAGAATAAGAAAAAAGGGATTTTCTATAATAGCCTCTATCAGTATTTTTTGCTTACGGAACTTTATAAAGACGGAACACTGATAAACGACAGTTATGAGCGAGACTATGGAAAGACGATTGATGAATTTTTGTTAGCTTCGTTGTTTCAAACCGATGTGTACGTGACTGCTGAAAAAAATGCAAAATCCATTGCGGGTTCGATTTTAATCAGCGAAAAAGAAAAGTCAGAAGCTACAGAGTATAAGTTGAACGAGGGTTGGACCAGGATTGAAACTGCGGGGGAAGGCTTTAGTTACTTTATCCTGGATGAAGAGGGCAAGGAATCCCTTGATCTAAAGGTGAATATCGTTCGGCAAATTTATAATGAAGATTATAGAGTGTACCTTCACTTTTTTAAAAAAGGACTGCGCAGTCCCAACCTTCTGATTGCCATTTCCAAGCATCTGATGAATACACCTCATACCGAGGAAAAAATCGGCATCATCAAGGAAACACTAGCCCTGAATAAACTTTCCAAGGCCTTTAAAATGCAGCTGAACGCTGCCCTGGGGAATGCACTGTATGCAGAAAACCGCTACAACCTGGCCTTAGAACATTACAAGATTGTGGATGAAAATCTGCTGAACGATAAGTTTATTGAAAAGATGATTATGGTTTTCTTAAACACCAAAGAATACGACAAAGCGGTTCGCATCCTCATGAAAAAATCCCACTGTATCTCCGATCGTACATTGTTCTTTGCTTTGAAAAAACTCAGTACTTTTGAAAAATATCACCCCCTCATTGCAAACAGCGCCTATGAATTGATTTTGAAATCCTGGTACGACAGCCAGCTTTTAGATTTAGTCATCAAAAATTATAAGGGCAGCTCCGAAGAATGGACGGTGCTCAGCAATGCGCTTTCTATGATATCCGTCTATGAAAAAGGTCTTGACGAAATCATACTTAGAAACAGTCTGTGGGTTCGCAAACTGGACGAGGGTACGCAGAAGGTCTTCATCCGAATGTTTGAGACGGCGCCGGACTGCAAGCTTGTCCTATCCTATATCACCTTTTTTGAGATGGAAATGATCGTAAATAAATTCAAACCTGAGTATGAAGCGCTTGACTTACTGGAAAAACTTTACTTACGTAAAAAAGAAAAAGCCGATAGCCAAGGAGAAGTAAAGCTGCTGTGCTATGCACTTGCGCATGCGTATAGTTATCATTCGATCCGAAGCGCTCACTCGGAGGCAATTACCAGGGACGCCTTAAAAGGCATGGAAGAGGACGGGTTTATTTTCAAGCCCTTCAAGGAAGCCTCCGTACCGGCTACTCCCTTCTTAGCCAAAAACCAGTCCTTCATCTACAAGGCTGCTCCCGACAAGGACGTGTATTTGATTTACAGCTTTGACGGTGAAGGGTATTTGACCAAGAAGATGACCTATTTCCGTTTCGGCTTGTATTTAAGCATCCTGCCTCATTACTACGGAGAGCGGATTACGTATTATTTTACAGAGGAATCAAAGACCGGAACGGTGTCCACAGAGACCATGATCATTGAAAACAACATCAGTACATTGTATGAGAATGAGGATAATTTCTTCAAGGTCAATAACGCCTTGATTTACGAAAAAATGTTTTACTATGACCAGGCAGAAAAAATTATTTCAGACTTACTGGAACCGTCGCCGAATATTTTAGCGTCAATATTGTAAACAAAGTATGGAGGTAAATATGGGATCATTAGGATTAGATTTAGACAAAGGATTATTTTTAGGCATTGACTTTGGAACAACAAACTCAGTAATTAGTATTTATAACTTTGCTGCAGGAGAGGTGCAGACCATTCCGATTGACGGGAGCAATATCTTCCCCTCAGCCATTCAGTTTGAAACTGACCCGGAGGACGAAAACAAGCTTTCACGAGTATTCGGCATTCAGGCAAAGGAAGCAGCTGTGATTTATCCTCAAAGCACCATCTTGTCTGTAAAGCGTGCCTTGGGTAGTGAAGAGAGAATTAAAATCTTAGTAGACGAAAAAGAATATGAGTTCACGCCCGAACAGGTTGTCGGTGAAATCTTGGCCTACTTAAAGGAAAGAGCCAATGTCTATGTACAGGAAGAAATGAATTTGGCTGGCGAATTTTCTGGCTGTGTGATTACTGTACCAGCCAATTCATCGGACAAGCAGAAGAAAATGACCAAGGAAGCCGCCATTATAGCGGGCTTTGATCCGGAAAATGTATTTTTGCGTCTGGAGCCGGCAGCAGCTGCTATCAGCTACGCCATCAACGAAACCAAGGACAAAAAAGTGCTGGTATACGACTTCGGCGGTGGTACCTTTGACTCTTGTATTTTACAGATCAGCGCCACCGACAACGAACCGGAAATCTCTATCTTAAGCACCCTGGGTGACAATGACCTGGGCGGTAACGATGTGGATAAGCTGGTTATGGATATGATCTATGAGGAATTTAAAAAGCTAACCAATAACGAGATTGATTTGTTTGACGAAACCTTGGATGATGGGGTTTCCGCCCGCCAGAAAAAAATCGCCCTAGTGCGGCTGGCTCAGGTAGCCAACCAGACCAAGGAGCGCTTATCTTCTGCAAAGTCTGCAAAGGTCGTTTTAGCCCCCTTGATTCAGGAACCTAAAATCGTCAATATTAACATGGAAATCACCCGTGAGGATTTTTACACACATAGGCGTGTGAATCCCCTTGGAGATAGTGCGGCGATTTTTGAAAAGTTTAAGGATAAAAGCTTAAATGATATGATTGATATCACCATGAACTGCATCAACGCCTGTGCAAATGCTGCAGGTACGGGCATTCAGGATATTGACGAAATCTTTTTGGTGGGTGGCAGCTCCTCTATTCCGGCAGTCAGCGATAAGATCAAGGAATTTTTTGGTAAGGAGCCCTATAAATCCAAAATCAGCCCCGCCCTCAGTATTTCTCAGGGTGCAGCTATGTATTGTAGTATGATTATGATGCCGACGGTCAAGGGTCCCACCGTCCATGAAAAAACCATTCATCCCTTGGGTCTGGAGATAGCCGGAAGACGCTTTATGGAAATCGTTAGTAGCGGCCTGGATATCCCCAAGGATGGCTTACGGGTGGAAGCCGGTGAGCTTTTGACCACCAATTTTGACTTTGTTACCAGTATGGCGATCGTTGTTTACGAAAACACCAACCCCACACTAAAGACGAATTCCGTTACCCAAGAGGGCATGAAACGCCTTGCGGGAACCTCCTTGCGAGGCATTCCCCAGGGGCCCAGAGGTCAGGAAAAGGTAAAGGTCATCTTTACAGTGGGTCAAGACAACATTTTACGGGTAACCGCAAGATGTACGGGTGTTGACGGAGTAGAAACCGAACTTTCGGTGGATGAGCTTTATTAAAGGAATTGAGTATGAGAAGAAGAATATCCGAGATATCACAAAAAAAGCTTAAGTACTTTTGGAAGAAGCTTGAAATTGCCCGCAGCGAACTGCTGATGCAGCTTGAGCAAAACCGGACGCGTTCGATTCGGGAGGTTGTGGCCTATTTTCACGAGGCATTTGTTTTCTACAATGATAAGCTACTTTTGTTTAAGGAGATTTTTAAAACCGAGTTATATGAATCCTTGCTGTTTGAGCTTAAGGAATACAATTATAGAAAGCTAGTTTATGAAATCAGCAAGCGCAGCGCAGCCTGCGTCGAAATCGCTAATGACTTTGTACGTTTGTTTGAACACTTGATTTTAGAATATCGTTTTAACCGAGAAGCCCTTGAACAAAATGAAATCATTAAAGGGATAGCCGAAACCATTGATATTAAGCTTGAAAGCATAAACGAGGGTATTTCAATTCTCACCGATGAATCTAAAAAATTAATTGCAGATCTGATAAGCTACAAAAATTTGACCGACGAAGAATTTTCGGTTATTTATGAAGACTGTTTCCGATTGTTTGTTCAGAAGATGTCGGAAGAGATAAATCAAGACAAAGATCTGATTGAGCTGATTAATGAAAGCTTTGCCGAAAGCTTGCTTCAATCCCCTTATCAAAACTGCTACAACAGAAACAAAAGGTTTTTCAGCACGGCAAGCCAAAGCTACAAAAAATTCTTTTTAAAGTTTTATAAAGAAAGTCTGTTTGCTGAAATTACAACCTTTGAAGAGTTGATGAATTACAGCGTAAGCTACTTACGAAATGCCGACGATCAAGCTGTTTTGCGTTTTGTACAGGCCATGGATGAAGCTTTTTTGGAACTGGAAGACATCTGCAAGCGAAACGATTTTATCTTAATCCGTCCAGAGCCGCACAGCCCCTTTGATTCAAAGGAGCATGAAATCCTTACTGCAGAAAGCAATCCTGATTTTGCTAAGGGTCAGGTCATCAAACTGGTCAATACCGGCTTTAAAAATGAAGAAACAGTTATTTTACGTGCAAATATTATTGCAGCAAGATAAGAAGAACACAGGAGGATTCAATGGACGAGTCAAAATTTTATCTGGGCATTGATATCGGAAATGCAAGCTCGGCTATGGCTTATTTTGACATCAACCGAAACGTGACGGAAATCATCGATATCAGTGGAGGCTACGGAAAGCCCTCCGTTCCCACGGTGATTCAATATATTCCCGAAAACAATGAATGGGTTTTCGGGGAATATGCCATCTTAAATTCCGGCTCGTCCTCCGTGCAGGAAATCACTTTATCATCCTTGGTAAGCCGCCTGGGCGAATGGGGAAGCATTGATCTGGATCACGGCAGCATTCGAGTCTCGGAGGTGCTGAGTAAGTTTGTGGCCGAGCTGGTTTCCAATGTCAAGAACCTAAATCCAAAAGCCGACATTGCCGGTATTATTGTTTCTGTCCCTGCCTATTTGGGCAGCGAAGCCAAAAAGGAACTGGCCGAAGTCTTCCGTTTGGCCAATTTGTACGACCGGGTGCTGGACTTTGTCTCCGATAGAGAAAGCGCCCTTTATTTATACTATTTTACGAAAAATGAAGCTAAGAAGGAACGCATCCTTCTTTTGGATTATGGAAGTCGGGAGCTAAGAGGCTCTGTATACGAAACCGACTTTAGCGATCAAAGTCAGCTTTTGCGTTGCATCGCCTCCTTGAGCGATAAAAACGGAACCTCCGCTCTGGAGGGAGAGGTGTACAAGCTTCTGGAAGGATACTTGCTGGAACAGCTGAAGCAAAGCGAGTTAAACTTCAGTACCCAATGTGGCTTAAACGCCTTTATACACCAGCACAAGGATCTCTTGTTCCAAGCTAAACTAACCAAGCCGCTGAAGCTGTATTTCAGCTTCATCTATCCTCCCTTTCAAAGAACTGTATCCAAAAATGAAATTGAAGATTTACTTCGGCCAAATATTGTGGGCTTTCGAGATTTCATTCGAAGATTGCTGGGCAGAAACTTGTACGATGGCCTTCCCATCACAAAGATTGATACCATTCTCTTCACCGGCGGAGGCTTTGAAATGCCCTGGGCCAGACAAGCCGTTACAGAACTGCTTCCAGAGGCGAAGGTCTTCACGGTCAAGAATGCAAAATTCGTTTTTGCAGAAGGTGCTTCTGTACTCGCTGCTCTGAAAGCCAAAGCCTTTGCTGAGCAGCGAAGGACAGAGAAAAATCCTCCAGACAGAAGCCTGATCGAAAAAGGGCTTCTGATTGAGGATCTGCATAAGCTTTTGGTTGATATCGGTATCGTTCTCAAGAAAAACGATGACCGTTTTATTCCCATCATCGAAAGGGAAAGCTTTTGGTGGCAGGAAAAGATATCCAAAAGCATTATCATTAACGAAAGCATCAGCGAAGACCATCCCGCCTCTGTGGGCATCTATCAGCGCTCAGTCAAGGGGGAAGTCAGGCTTCTGATGGACTTGACCCTGTCCTTGCCGCCTCGCCCCAAGGGTACTACCCGCCTACAAATGAGCCTGTACTTTAAAGGCTATAACGAATTAATCGCTAACTTCATGGACCTGGGCTTCGGCGAATTTTTCCCCAAGACCAGCTATGATGAGAGTTTTACATTACACCTAAAGTAAAAAAGGAGGAATGTCCATGGGCTTTTTAGACTATAAAAAGCACATCGATGAAGGCAAACCAATTCCCGAGGAATGGTACATTTGCGGCATTGACCTGGGGACGACCAACTCGGTAATCAGCTACTGGTCTGTTGCAAACGAAAGGCCGGAGTCTATTGATATTAGTAACGGCTTTGGGAAAATTCCTCTGCCATCGGTTGTCCAGTATCGAAAGGACGAAAGCGGGGAAGGCGAATGGGTGATCGGTGAAGAAGCCTATCGATCCATGAAGCTGTACCCTGAAAGCACCGTCCGTTCCATCAAACGGAAGATGGGCACCAACGAAAGGGTAAGACTGGGAGACAAAAGCTACCTGCCCGAAGAAATATCTGCCATGATTTTAAAGGAGCTGCTTGCCCACTGTACAAGCATGAACCCGAAGGCGGAAATCGCTGGCTTGGTGGTATCCGTACCTTACGACTTTGATGACGGAGCCAAGAAGGCTACCATGAAGGCCTGCGAACTGGCAGGGCTTTCGGAGGAGCTGATCTGTTTGATCGAAGAGCCCAAGGCGGCTCTTTTAGCATACAACTTCCGCAACAAGCTGAACCAGGACGAAAAAATCATGGTCTTTGACTTTGGCGGCGGAACCTTAGATATCACCATTTTTCATGTGACAGAACGGAATGATGATGTGATTCGTCTGCAAGTCATCAGTGAGGGAGGCGAGGCCTACCATGGTGGTGACAATGTGGATGAACTCTTGTTGGATCAATGCTTTACCTATATCAATAAAAAAAGTGGCCAAAGCAAAGAGTCCATTGCGATCGAAAATCAGGTTGAGCTTTACATGCGGGCCAGGGAGGCCAAGGAACGCCTGTCGGGCATCAAGACCTTTCGTATCCCCTTTACCTTTGCGATTCCCCCCTTTGTGGAAACCATTACCCGCGAAAGCTTTGAAGAAATCATCAGCCCCTTCATTGAAAAAACGCGCAAGCTGGTTTTGAAGGCCTTGCGGGAAGCGTATACTTCCCCCCTTGCTCCGGACGATATCGACAGGGTTCTGCTGGAGGGCGGCTCCTCTCAAATGCTTTGGGTCAAGGAAATGCTGAACAGCATCTTTAACGACGAAAGCAAAATCTACACTTCGGAGCGTCCGGCCTTGGATATCTCATTAGGCGCTACCTATTACGCTGCCATGAAAATGGGAGTCTTGTCCCATCATGATTTGGATACGGATAAGCGAAAGGTAGACTTTGATGTCACCGTCCCCCACGATATCGGCATTGAGATCAAGAATGGCAGTAAGAATTCTTTCTATACGATGATACGGCGGGGAACCTCCTACGCCCTTGCAAAGAAGAGCCAGGTCTTTACCTTGACTGGACTTACGCCGGATGACATGACTAAGTTCAATTTGAAAATTCTGGAGCGGATCGACAAGCAAGACAGCATAGAGAACTGCAAGCTTATCGGCGAAGTGCAAATACTTGGCCTGCCGCAACGTCCCAGCGGAAAAACCCGCCTGGAGATCACCTTGCTGGTAGAAGAAGAAGGCGGCTTGGTGAAGGGAAGCGTGAAGGACTTGGGGTATCTGGACGAATATCCGCCATCAGACTTCAAAGAAAGGTTTGACCCAAGCCGATTTAATAAAACTGTAATGAAAGGGGCGAAGGTATGAGTTATTTAGGAATCGATTTAGGCACCACCAATTCGGTAGCCATTATATACAGTGATAAAAGTGACAGTATTGAAGTCGTAAAGATTGATGGAACCGACGAGATTTTGCCTTCCGTTGTCAGCTACACGGAAGACGGAATCATCGTGGGCAGCGAAGCAAAAGCCGGCGCCATCATTTATCCGGAAAGCACCGTGATTTCTGTCAAGCGCATCATGGGAACCACAGAAAAAATCAATGTGGGCTCCCAGTTAAAAACTCCAGAGGAAATCAGTGCAGAGATCTTAAAGAAGTTGAAAAAGGCAGCGGAGGAAACTGCCAAAGAAACCTTTGACGAGGTGGTTATCACCCACCCCGCCTACTTCAACGACAGACAGATTTTTGCCACCAAGCAGGCAGGCTTGTTTGCAGGCTTTAAAACCGTGCATCTGCTTTCGGAGCCCTTGGCTGCCGCCATAGAGTATGGCTATCGGCAGGGTTATGCCCAGACGCTTTTGGTCTATGACTTGGGCGGCGGTACCTTCGATGCCTGTGTGTTGAAGGTATCACAGACAGAGGAAGGGGAGGTTTTCCAGGAATTGTCCGATGTAGGTGACATGAACTTGGGAGGCGACGACTTTGACTCTGAAATCATCCACTGGATCAAGGAAAAATTTAAGGAAACTAGTGGTATAGACCTGGACACCCTAGAAAACACGGAAAGAAAGCGTGTACTGCAAAAGATCAAGCAGGAAGCCGAGCTGACCAAGAAAAAGCTATCCGGCACAAACAAAGCCTCCATCCGCATCAACCCGCTTCTGATCTATGAAGGTGTACCCAAGAATTTTTCTGCGGAGCTGAGCCGAGAAGATTTTGAGGCTCTGATTCGGAAGTACATTGACCGCAGCCGAGACATCATCGAAGAAGCCTTAAAGCGAGCCGGAAAAAAAGCAGACGAAATCTCCAAGGTCATCTTGGTGGGAGGCTCAACCCTCATTCCTATGGTCAAGCGCATGGTTGCCGGATATATCAAGGAGCCGTATAGGGCTACCGACCCAGCCAAGAGCGTAGCCATGGGTGCTGCCATCTACAATTATCTCATCCATCTGCCCAGCAGCAATGTGAAGGTAGGGCAGATCACTAGACAAATTTTCGGTACCGAAGCGGTCATCAATATCAACACCATGGAAAAGAAACTGATCCCCATCATCCCTATGGGCAAACCAATTCCCTGCCGCTTGTCCGACAGCAAGTTTTCTAGCATGTCTGGCGCTTCCGCGGTCAACGTAGATGTTTACCAATGGGAACAAGGCATGGAGGAGCTTAAGAAATATGTGGGTAGCGTCATGCTCTCTGGCTTAAAGGGCGCCACTCAGGTGGAAATCACCTACGCACTGGACGAAAACAACCTTTTTGAAGTCTATGTAAAGGATTTGTCCACGGGTAACGTCCAGAAGGCGGAATTTGATAGGAGCAAGCCTTCCGCACCACCACCACCGGCAAGGACAGCCACCGTATCAGAAAAGCTGAACATTGTATTTCTTATTGACACCACAGGTAGCATGGATACCTATATCAACGGGGTCAAGGACAGAGCCATTGAATTTTCGAATATCCTCTTATCAAAGGGAGCGGAATTCAAGCTTGGACTGATTGGCTTCGGCGACCTAAACGAGCGTGAAAAGCCAAGCGTATACAATTTTACCGACGATGTACCCAAGTTCCAGAAGCAAGTTAAGAACATTCCCAGAACCTATGGAGGCGATATTCCCGAGTCTTCTCTGGATGCTCTGGAGACAGGCGTAGAGTTGCTAAACACCTCCAAGGTAGAGGCAGGCTCCAAAAACATCTTCATCCTCATCACAGACGCTCCACCTCACGTCCCCACTAAGAGCGGTAAGAGTGTTGCCAACATTTGCGACATGCTTCTGTCAAAGAACGTTACCACCTTCATCGTAGCCCGAAAGGATGCCGAAAGCATCAACGCCTATTCCCCTGTAACCAAGCCCAATGGGAAGTACTACGACATGAATGATAAGTTTTTCGATATTCTTGATAATATCGCAATGAGTATTGCGGAGTTAATACGCTTATAAAATGGTGATCTCAATGTCTGAACTACTGCTTTGTACCTCACAGACAGAAAACACGACAGCCTATACCTTTAAGATGACGGGGATGTCCGTCTTTTCCTTAGAAGAGGCTCTGTACCACTGCTTTCATTATTGGAAGGAGTCTACAGAGGACTTTTGTTCTGAGGAGTTTGTGTCCTGGCTTCATGGGCTTGGCCTTGTCTTTTATGCAAAGAAGATTGCCAAGCTGCGGACACAGGAGAGCCTAACCCAGCGACTATTGAGCTTTTTGACCCTCATTGATTATTTTAATGAGGCGGAGCTTGACACACTGAAGACGAAACTGTCTAAATGGGAATCTCGCATGGAATGGGAGCGGTTGAAGGATCGCGGTGACTTCTTCTTCAAAAAAGAAGCATTTGCCGAAGCCGTTCATTTCTATAAAAAATCCTCAGCTATAAAAGAAACCCCTACGATTTTAAATAATGTAGGGGTTAGTTTTATGCACCTCAAGCGATTCACCCAGGCGAACGAATCCTTTACTAAAGCGCTAGCCCTATATGATGGGAAGCTTCATAAGGATACAGCCCTGATCCAGTTGAACGCAGCAGAAAGCTTGATCTATTCGAAACTTTTTCATGAAGCGGAAGATAAACTGCGTAACGTCTACGAGTGGCTGCGCAGTGTCCATGATCAACCGGATACAGCTTATGAGACCGCCTTGAAAATCCGGCATAAGTACTTAACCGGTTTGTTGTTCTACGAAACTGGGATCTTTGAAAAGGCCATATCCGCTCTGGAGGGTTTGAAACTGAAAGAGGGTTTTTATTTAAAGGCCCGATGTCACATCAAGCTCCGGCAGTTCGATAAGGCCACCACCGCCGTCGAGCAGGTGCTAAGCCTAGAAGGGGCTAACAAACCTGAAAATTATGAGGAGTTCCTTAAAAATCAGGCGCAGGTTTTTGCTGAGTCCAATAATATTCCTGCTGCCATCAAGGCCATCGAAAAGGCCCTGATCGTTAACCCTAACGCTCCCCGACTTTGGGTGCTTCTGGCGCGATATTATCGTCTGGACTATAATCTGACCCTTGCCGCCAGCGCCATTTCAAAGGCTCTAAATTTGAAAGAAACCGATACAGAAGTATTGATGGAGCAGGCTCGCATCAAAAAGGCTCAGGGTAAAATTCGCGATTATCAGCTTATTTTAGGCAATATATTGAAAGAAGTCAAAAAGATACACCGATAGGTATTTACTAAATTTTATAATGTGTTATAATAACCAACGCGATAAAATTAATAAAGTTCTTGTTAGAAAATGACAAGACTTAAGGAGGATATTTTTAATGTCTAAGGTTTTCAAAACAATGGACGGTAATGCCTCAACAGCGTATGTTTCCTACGCTTTTACCGAGGTAGCCGGCATTTATCCGATTACGCCTTCGTCCCCCATGGCCGAGCATACCGACGAATGGGCTGCCGATGGCAAGAAAAACATTTTTGGTCAAACCGTAAAGGTCATTGAAATGCAATCCGAGGCCGGTGCTGCTGGTACTGTTCATGGTTCCCTGGCTGCTGGTGCTTTAACGACTACTTATACAGCTTCTCAAGGCTTGCTTTTAATGATTCCAAATATGTACAAAATCGCTGGTGAGCTTTTACCAGGTGTTCTGCATGTTAGTGCTAGAGCCCTTGCTAGCCATGCTCTTTCTATATTTGGTGACCACTCTGACGTTATGGCTTGTCGTCAAACCGGCTTTGCCCTTTTGGCTTCCTCCAATGTTCAACAAACAATGGATTTAGGTGCGGTTGCTCACTTGGCCGCCATCAAGGGACGTGTACCCTTCCTTCATTTCTTTGACGGATTCCGTACCTCTCACGAGATTCAAAAAATCGAATGCTTAAACTATGATGACTTAGCGAAATTGGTTGATATGGAAGCGGTTAATACATTCAGAAGAAATGCCCTGAATCCAGAGCATCCTGTTCTTCGTGGTACCGCTCAGAATCCAGACATCTTCTTCCAAGCCAGAGAGTCTTGTAACCCCTTCTACCTGGCCATTCCTGGTATCGTAGAAAACTACATGAACGAAATCAACAAGTTAACCGGCAGAGACTACAAGCTGTTTAACTACTATGGCGCTCCCGATGCTGACAGAATCATCATTGCCATGGGTTCTGCTTGTGATGCAATTGAAGAAACCATTGATTATTTGAATGCCAAGGGCGAAAAGGTCGGTTTGGTTAACGTACATCTGTACAGACCTTTCTCTATGGAGCATTTCTTACAGGCTATTCCAAAGAGCGTGAAGAAGATCGCAGTTCTTGACAGAACAAAAGAACCCGGCGCTCTGGGTGAGCCATTATACACAGATGTTTGCACAGCCTACTTTGAAAAAGACGAGCATCCTGTCATTGTTGCAGGTCGCTATGGCTTAGGTTCTAAGGACGTTACCCCGGCTCAGATCGTTGCCGTTTATGACAACTTAAAGGCGGACAAACCCAAGAATCACTTCACTGTTGGTATTGTGGATGATGTAACCAATCTTTCTCTGCCAGTGGGCGAAGAAATCGACGTTACACCAGAAGGCACCATTAGCTGCTTGTTCTGGGGCCTTGGCTCTGACGGAACCGTTGGCGCCAACAAAAACTCCATCAAGATTATTGGTGATCATACAGACATGTATGCACAAGCTTACTTCTCATATGACTCCAAGAAGTCCGGCGGTATCACCCAATCTCACTTACGCTTTGGTAAGGAGAAAATCCGTTCTACCTATCTGGTTAAGAAGGCTGACTTCGTTGCTTGCCATAATCCATCTTATGTTGATAAGTATGATATGCTTACATCCTTAAAGGACGGCGGAACCTTCCTCTTGAACTGCATTTGGAATGAGGACGAGTTGGACGAGAAGCTTCCTGCTGAAATGAAGCGCTACATCGCTAAGCACAATATTAAATTCTATGTCATTGACGGTATCGGCATTGCAAAAGAAATCGGCTTAGGCAATCGTATCAACAGCGTATTGCAGGCTGCTTTCTTCAAGCTTGCAAACATCATTCCGATTGAGGATGCTGTTACTTACATGAAAAAGGCCGTTCTGAATACCTATGGCAAGAAGGGCGAAAAAGTAGTCAACATGAACTACGCTGCCATTGATTCCGGTATTACAGGTCTGAAGGAAATTAAGGTTAAGGATACTTGGGCAACTGCTGTTGACAAAGAGGAAGCTGAGTCAACCATTCCAGCTTTCATTAAAGATGTTGTTTTCCCCATCAACTTTGGTAAGGGTGACAATCTTCCTGTTAGTGCTTTCAAGGGCAGAGAAGACGGAACCTTCCCACAAGGCACCGCCGCTTTCGAAAAGAGAGGTATTGCCGTTGATGTACCTGTATGGAAGATTGAGAACTGTATCCAATGTAACCAATGCTCCTATGTATGTCCTCATGCTACCATTCGTCCTTTCTTATTAACCGAGGAAGAAATGAAGAATGCTCCTGGAAGCTTTACAGCTAAAAAAGCAGTCGGCAAGGGCTTGGAGGATTATCAATACAGAATGCAAGTCAGCGTGTATGACTGCGTAGGCTGCGGAAACTGTGCACAAGTATGTCCTGCAAAGGAAAAAGCACTGGTTATGGAGCCTATCGAAAGCCAGCTTGCTGAGTCAAAGAACTGGGAATATGCGATCAGCCTGGCTCATAAGGAGAACCCAACCAGCCCTGAAACTGTTAAGGGTAGCCAATTTGAGCAACCATTACTTGAGTTCAGCGGTGCTTGTGCCGGTTGCGGTGAGACACCTTATGCGAAGTTGATCACACAGCTTTACGGTGACAGAATGTACATCGCTAACGCTACAGGCTGCTCCTCTATCTGGGGCGGAAGTGCACCTTCCACACCATACACCACCAACGCAAAGGGTCAAGGCCCCACTTGGGCAAACTCCTTATTCGAGGACAATGCTGAGTACGGCTACGGTATGTATCTGGGTGTTAAGCAGCTGAGAGAAGGCTTAGAGCTGAAGATGAACGAGATCATCAGCAATACCGAAAACGAGGAAGTAAAGGCTGTTCTGCAAAAGTGGATCGACACCATGTATGATGGCAACGCTTCCAAGAAGGCTTCCGTTGATGTAGTAGAAGTTTTGACCAAGGCGCTTGAAAAGTGTGATTCTTCTTGCAAGAATTATGAGAACGTTAAATATATTCTTGATAACAAAGACCATCTGGTCAAGAAGTCCCAATGGATCTTCGGTGGTGACGGTTGGGCTTATGATATCGGTTACGGCGGCTTAGACCATGTGCTTGCTTCCGGCGAAGATGTCAATATCCTTGTCTTTGACACCGAGCTTTACTCCAACACAGGCGGTCAATCCAGTAAGTCTACACCTACCGCTGCCATTGCAAAGTTTGCGGCTTCCGGTAAGAGAATTCGTAAGAAAGACCTGGGCATGATGGCTATGAGCTACGGCTATGTTTATGTTGCACAGGTGGCTATGGGCGCAAGCCAGAATCAGCTGATTAAGGCGATCACCGAAGCTGAAGCTTATCCTGGTCCATCTTTAATCATTGCTTACGCTCCTTGTATCAACCACGGCTTACGCCTTGGCATGGGCAACACCCAGCTTGAAACTAAGCGTGCCGTTGATTGTGGTTACTGGCACCTGTACAGATACAACCCACTTCTTGAACAAGAAGGCAAGAATCCGTTCAGCTTAGATTCCAAGGAGCCTACCGCAGACTTCAAGGAGTTCATCAACAGTGAGGTTAGATACTCTTCCTTGAAGCTTGGCTTCCCAGGTGTAGCCGAGAAATTGTTCGAGCAAGCTGCCGAGGATGCAAAGAGACGCTACGAGCAGTATAAGGCTTTGGCGAATCGGTAAGTGAAGCAAGGTTAAGATCATACTATAAAAAAGGAGACTTGTCGGCGTGGGTGCTGACAAGTCTCTTTTTTATACTCAATCACGTTCAGCTTTGCAAAACCGCCATCCAAAACAATCGAATTTAAGCAGGTTGAAACCATACCATCGGCAGACCTTTTTTTCTATCTCCACCGCGTAAGCAAAGCCTTACGTTTTTCGCCTTCGTTAAGAACCAACACACAATCTTCTCAATAATAAATGGGTGCACTGTCGGCACTTCATCAATTATTCGCTCTGCTTCAGTTTTTTGTCCCAACGTAATATTAACCTACACATCTTCTAGCACATCGAGCACATTTTAGATGACAAGATTATGTCTGCGAGCCATATCTTCATCAAAAACAAAACAATCAATGTTCCAAATTTTTATTAAAGATGAAAAACGTTTAAGTAGCAATTGTTTTATTTGCTTTATATACTTAATATATTTCTGGTTAGTCCATTCTTGTGGTCTGTAAATATTTTTGATAACAAGCACAAAAGCTATTTTACGCTCTGTTAAAAACGCTTCATCAAAATTTATCAAATAATTTTCGTATCCTGTTTGGTAGTCAAATTCTGAAAATTGCACTTTTGGAATGTGTTCCCATCTTGCGGATATCGGTAATAAAAATTGCATAGTCTCTTACCTTGACATAAATAGCTTCTGACCATTTCTCTACAGCATTAACACTATCTTGCTTATGGGGGGTGGCTTAGGGTCATTCAAGTTAGGTGTACTTTTCTTTGCTTCGACAATTCGCAAGGTTTTCTTATGTGGGTCAAAACAAAGGAATTCAACTATACCAAACCCGCTTGTGCTTTTATATATATTCCGCAATAATGTTGCCAACCATCAATTTAGAACTGCATACAAAGTCTATTGATAACCTGCCCTAGAACAGTGTTTGCCCAATCAATAAACCCTCTAACAGCAGATTTAATTTCAACAACATCTTTAAAGAATACGTTGTTAATGACTGAGTTTTTGAGCCAACCCCACAACTCCTCAATCATGTTAAGAGTAGGGCTATAAGGTGGTAAAAATTTAAGCGTTAATCTTGATTTGTTTTCTTTCAAAAACTCATTTAATAATTTGGCGTGATGTATCCTTGCATTATCCAAAATGATAACAATTTTACCAATGGGATATTGAGTAAGAATGTTCTTGAGAAAGGACAGAAATACCTCCGCATCATATGAACTATGTTCTTCAACATATATATTTCCAGTTTCATAATTAAGGGCACCAACAAGTTTAGCACCATCATGCTTGCCATAAGTTGGGATTATTTTTTGTTGACCCTTGAAAAACCACGTCTTACAAATGGCTTGGTAGTCACGACATAGACTCGTCCTTAAATAAGAGGTGGTCAATATCTTCAAAAATTAGCTTTTTTTAATCTTCAAAGTCAGCAAGAAATTGCACTTGTTCTTTAGGATCTGCCTTTTTAAGCGTATAAGTCGGACGCGTCCAACTCAAACCCAATCTATAGAATATTGTTCTCATACCACGCTCGGTGAGGTTTATAGAAAATTCTTTCTTTACCCATAGACATGCAAGCTTAGCCGTCCAGTTCATAAACGGAGAAAATCCGACATCACTTGGTGTTTTATCTGTTACAGTTTCAACTAATTGTTACTCTTGTAAAAGTGTTAGTTTCCTTGGGCAACCTGTACTCTTGCCCATAGTTAAGCCACCTATTCCATTAGCTTTATAGCTGTTAACATAATCATTGACAGCATCATATGAAATATCAAATATAGCTGCAATTTTTCTTTTATCATAACCCTGCAAGTAAAGCCTTATCACATTGTAACGTAATTTCATTCGAGGGTTCTTTGTAATCTTTGATAATTTTCTCAATATCCGGATTTCTTCTTCATCATTATTTTTATCTGTATGCATTGGCTTCTCCTATTTTTGCTTTTTTACCAATATATACTATTTTTCTGTTTCCGGAAAGTATTTTTCCAAATATATAGATACAGTCCTTTCTGGTTAAGCCCAAAATCTTTTTCGGTTACTATACTGTTACTGAGGGAGAAATTCAATAGGGGGGGAAATGCAAGGGAAAGTGGGAATATATTTTGCAGTGCAAAGCGTAAGAATCAGTATACCATGATCTATATATAGGGGCTTCTGTGCCTATAATTTTATAGAGAAATATTCTTAGGGGAAGAAATTTAAAAACCGCTTAACATTTGTTAAGCGGTTTAGGTGCGTATATTACTTGGTTTTAAAACGCTTATACTGAGAAGTTAGTCATCATTATTAGATTGGATAATCATCTCAAACTGCCAAACAATCAGTGTATTTTTTTGTTTTTTATTCATTTACGCCTATAATTTTTAGAGAAGTAGTGGAAATATCCATCATTATTGGCAACATTTCTTCAATAGACCATTCTATTTGGTGAATTCTTGCGTTCTGTTTCCAAAAGTCACCATTTCAGACTGAGTAGCACCAAGTGGTAGTAGTTCACAACATTTTATTTTTAATTAAAATCCTAAAGTAAGGGCACTTACCTCCAACTGATAAATCCTTGTCATCATCGCCCTTTCTGAATTTTATAATCTTAAACTGTTCTGGGCAATACTTATGGAGGAAAGAAATGGGTACACCCATCACCCCATCGTAGTCAGAGGGAATAGCATCAGTAAAAGGCACTTCAATAGCGTCATAGTTGTCGTATTTATCGTAGCTTTCTTTACCTCTAATTTCTTTATGTTTGCTGAATTTAAGATTTTTCTCCATTGTTATAAGTTGCAACGATTGATGACGGCGACCGTGGTCAATGTTCGTAAGCCAAATAGTATTGTTGGTTGAAACTATTCTGTTTCCTTGCCCATCAATTCTTGCCTCAGAACCGCTTAACGGATAGTTTTTGGGTACTATAAACCCTTGAAAACTTCTCCCAAAAGCTAAGCCCATCCACATACGATTATCTTTTATTAACGGGAAAATCTCTTTGTAGGTAATAGCGTTCATATTACTGATAACTAAAAACTGCTTTTTTGCTTCCATTATCCATGCCATGAACTCACGGAACAACGAAAACGGTGGGTTGGTAATGACAAAATCAGCTTCATCACGCAAAGCCTTTATCTCCTCACTGCGAAAATCGCCGTCCCCCTTAAGGCGGGTCAGTGCATTCTTCTTATTAGCGAGAAGCCATTCAACGTCCGACAAGTCAACCGCACCGTCCGCATTATAGTCAGCAACCTCTTTAATTTCTATTTTGTGCGGTGTTCTTGTGGTTTTATCATCTTCTGGCTCATTGGTAAATAACGTCAACTGTGTATTCGCAATAGGAGAACCTATGTAACAAGTTGCAATCAACTTTTTAAGTCCTAAATCATTAAAATTTAATGCAAAATATTTAAAAAAGTTACTTTCATAGGGATCATCGCAAGGACATAAAATCGTCTTATCTTTAAACACATTAGGATTAAACTCCAAATATACTTGTATTTCTTTTTCTATGTCCGCCCATTGTGTATAAAATTCATCGGCTTTATTTTTTTGCATTGTCAAATGTTTTTGTTGCCACTTGGTACAACTCCTCTCTAATATAACTATACCATCCTTATTTCTAATTTAAAAGCACCAATTTTTTATTATTGAGTGAATTGCCGTCCTATTTTTACGCAACATCCATATTTTTTAGTTGACCAACCTATATTGGTCGGTTTCTGCGAACAACTGTATTGCGGAAAATACCCTCTCTTGTTGTACACTATTGACGGTGTATGACTAAGCTCAGAATTGTAAGAGTTTTAAAAAAATAAACCATACCTTGTCCGGGCGGCTTATTTTTTTGTGTTCTTATAACTAGTGGTTTTGCAAAGCTTAACGGTACTGAGTATAGCAGAGGAACATACGCAAAAAGGCGATGAAAATCAACAACAACAGCTGCAAGCATATCCCACGCTTGACAAAAACCATAAGGAATAATAAAATCTACCTACTAAATTCAAAAAATATGTCTTTCTACTAAGGGTTACTTACCAAAAATCCCAAGCCCATCTCACTTGGAGCCTTAGAAAGACAAAACAATCGGAGGCAACTATGGTGAATCGAATACTTGTCGTTGACGATGAGAAATTAATTGTGAAGGGAATTAAATTCAGCCTTGAGCAAGATAATATGGAAATAGATGTGGCTTATGATGGCGAAGAAGCACTGAGACTAGCCAGAAGCAAAAATTACCACTTGATCGTGTTGGATGTCATGCTTCCAAAGGTTGACGGCTTGGATGTCTGTCGGCAGATTCGGGAGTTTAGCAGTGTGCCTATCATCATGTGTACAGCGAAGGGTGAGGATATTGATAAGATCATGGGTCTGGAATACGGCGCTGATGACTATATTACAAAGCCTTTTAACATTTTGGAGCTGAAAGCAAGGATCAAGGCCATTTTGCGTAGAAGTAACAGCCGTCCTGATCCCGAAGAGCCAAAGAAAAATGTTATAAAAATCCGTGATCTTGAATTGGACTTGGAATCTCGTCGGGTTTTTGTGAGTGGTAAAGAAGTGAACTTAACTGCAAAGGAATTTGATTTGTTGGAACTTTTGCTGACAACGCCGGGCAAGGTGTACAGCCGGGATCATTTGCTCAAAACCGTCTGGGGCTACGACTACCCCGGGGATGAAAGAACTGTGGATGTACATGTACGACGCTTACGCGAAAAAATAGAGGAAAGCCCAAGCGAACCGAAGTATATACTCACAAAATGGGGAGTTGGTTATTATAGTAGCTAATTTTTTCAAGCTACCCAAGATCAAATGGTTTATCAGTATTCGTTGGAAGTTGTTTTTCAGTTATATACTGATAGGCTTTGTGCCTTTATTTTTCTCCTACAAGACCATATCGGTTTCCATGGAGGATTATTTTCGCGTCGATAAGGAGAAAAAGCACCAGCAAAACGCCAATATTCTTGCCGACAGTATCTCCCAATATAATTATTTATTTGATGAATCAAAGCGCATTCTCTTTGATAATGAAATTGAATCCAAAAGCCGGGCTGGAGAGTATCGTATTTTGGTATTGGACAGCCGTGGCATTGTGATTAACGATTCCGCAATGACCTACATCGGAAAGACCATGATTATTCCGGAGGTAATTGAAGCCTTTGAAAAAAAGAATGCCGTTAAACTGCGAAAGGACGAGCAAGCGGTATATGCCGCGTCCCTAATCGAAACGGAAACCAAAAAGAAAGCGGGAGTTGTACTGATTATAGCTCCAGCTAGTGAAATCTATGTAGCCATCGGTGAAATTGAGCAAAAGCTCGTTCTTTTTGTTATCCTCACAATCGTCTTGTTGATTATCTTGGTGCTTTTAATATCCCAGCTCTTTATTGATCCACTCAAGAATACCTTAAAGGTGATTATGAGAATGACAGAGGGCTATTTAAACGCTCGAGTCAGCATAACCAGCCATGACGAATTTGCCCAGCTTGGTGACGCTTTTAATAACATGTCCGAAAAATTGGAAAAGGTAGAAAAAACAAGGGAGGAATTTGTTTCCAATGTTTCCCACGAATTAAAAACCCCCTTGAGTTCCATAAAGGTTTTGACGGAAGCCATCTTGTTGCAAGAAAACACACCTACAGAAATGTACAAGGAGTTTTTGGCCGACATCAACTCCGAAATCGACCGAATGACGAATATTGTCAACGATCTGCTGGCCTTGGTTCGTCTAAATGAAAGTGAAAATTCCTTAAATATTCAGCCCACCGACCTAAATAAGATGGTAGAAGAGATATTGAAAAGACTGCACCCCCTGGCAGAGCACAAGGATATTGAAATGCTGTATGAGGATATGAAGAAGGTCACGATAGAGGCCGATGAAATGAAGCTGAGCCTGGCTCTATCCAATATTGTAGAAAATGCCATCAAATACACCAAACAAAACGGAACAGTGAAGGTTATCGTGGATGCCGACCATCAAAATGCCTTTATTACCGTATCCGATACGGGAATTGGCATCAGCGAAGCGGAGCAAAGTAAAATTTTCGTGCGCTTTTACCGGGTTGATAAGACCAGGGACAGGGAGACTGGCGGAACCGGCCTGGGTCTGTCCATTACACAAAAGACAGTGCTCATGCATAACGGAAGCATACGGGTCAGCAGTAAGGAAGGCGAAGGTTCCACCTTTGTTGTCCGACTTCCGCTAAAGATGTTAGGAGAGGTTAGAATTGAAAAAAAAGCGTAAAAGGCCTATTGTGAATAAAGCAGTGGTCTTTTTGGCAACTGTTGTACTCATTGTGCTTATAGGCGTGCTTTTAAGTAACAGTGATTCTCGGCTCAAGGTAAATGTATACTGTCTGAATGCAAGCAAGACAGATCTGGTACCAAACAGTCGTTATTTGAACTATGACAACAACGGGGAATTAATGAAAAATTTATTGAATATGTTAAAGGAAAGCCCTAAAAATAAGGAATTAGTCTCCGCTGTACCAGACTTTGTGCAGATTTTAAATTCGAAGTATGTAAATGATTCAGTTTTGGAGGTGGAGTTTTCTAAGGAATACCATCAAATGACACCGACTGAGGAACTTTTGTTTCGAAGTGCCCTGGTCTGTACGATGACGGAATTAAGCTTTATTAAAGCGGTACATATCTTTGTGGAGGGAGAGGAACTGTTGACCTCCTTGGGAAATCCGTTAGGTGAGCTTACCAGAGATAAAGTGCAGATTAATCCAAAGATTTCCCCAGCACGGATTGAATCGGAAACAGTTACTTTGTATTTCGCAGATGAAAGCTTAAGCAAGCTCGTTCCAGAGGAACGCATCATCGTTGTCAATCCCAACGAGCCCATTGAGAAATACTTGATGGAACAACTCATAGCTGGTCCCAAAAGCAAAAATTTATACCCCACCATTCCAGCAGAAACGAAGATCCGAAACGTAAGATCCGATGAGGGAACTTGCTATGTTAATTTGAGCAACGACTTCATTAGCAAACACTCCGGCGGCACGATTATGGAAACGCTGACAATTTATTCCATCGTCAACACCTTGACCGAGCTAAGCGATGTAAAGAAGGTACAGTTTTATATTGAGTCAGAAAAAGTAGCAAGCTTTAAGGGCAACATCGAGCTAGACAAAGCTTTTGAACGTAAGGAGAAGGTCTTCGAATAAGGACGGCCTATGGCACAAAAAATACAACATAGACTTGATAACTAGGTATTGAATAGTGTATAATTCTGAATCATTGAATGAAAGTTAATAAATTAGGAGGGATGTTCATGTCCTTTATAACAAAGAATGAGATTGGAACCATCAGCATGGATAACGAAACGATAGCACGGATTGCAGGTATGACTGCAATGGATTGCTACGGCATAGTCGGAATGGCTTCAAAGAATGTAAAGGATGGGTTTGTACAGCTTTTAAAGAAGGAAAGCTTAACGAAAGGGATAAAGCTTACAATCAATGAGAATCAGGCCTCCATCGATCTTCACATCATTGTGGAGTATGGAACAAACATCCCTGCCATTGCAGAATCATTAATCAGCGCGGTTAAATACAGAGTGGAAGAATATGTGGGCTTATCGGTCGTTCATATTAATATATTTGTAGAGGGTGTCCGGGTTGACAACTAAGCAGGGGGAAAAGAATGAATAGCATTGACGGTTATACTTTAAAAAAAATGATTATATTCGGAGCGAACGAGCTAGCAAAAAATCGGGTACTTGTAGACTCCTTGAACGTATTTCCCGTGCCTGATGGCGATACCGGTACCAATATGTCTTATACCATCATCGCTGCTGCAAAGGAATGTAACAAGGCCCGTTTAGACACGGGCTCTGTGTCAAAGGCGGCAGCGGAAGGCTCTTTGCGGGGAGCCAGGGGGAACAGCGGCGTTATTTTGTCGCAGCTGTTTCGGGGTTTTGCCAAGGGCTTGGAACATACAGTGACCGCAGACGTGGTAGCTTTGGCGAGAGCCTTCGAAAAGGCAACAGAAACGGCTTATAAGGCTGTTATGAAGCCAAAGGAAGGTACCATTTTGACCATAGCCAGAGCTGTATCCGAAAAAGCAAAAGAACTGTCCTATGATGTGGATGATATTTGGGAATTTTTGGCTGCTGTACTTCGTTATGGGCTGGACATGCTGGCTAAAACAACAGAGATGTTGCCAGAATTGTCCAGAGCGAAGGTCGTTGATGCCGGTGGTAAGGGTCTGTTATGCATCCTGGAGGGGATGCTCAAGGCCCTAACGCATGACGGCGATATTATTTTAAGTGAATATTACGAAGCATCCATTCCACAAAGCCTTGACATGGAGAGCAACAGCTCCATTCCCACAAGCCCTGTGCATGAACAGCAAGAGATTGAGTTTGGATATTGCACCGAGTTTTTTATTGATACCAAATTCTCTGAAGAGGAAGCCAGTCAATTTATTGAAGACTTTAAGGGCTTTTTAACCGGCATCGGGGACTCTGCCATTGTGGTGGGAGATTCTCTAATAAAAGTTCATGTTCATACCAACAATCCGGGTAGCGTTTTAGAATATGCGCTGAAAAGCGGGGAACTGAATCAAATCAAAATCGAAAACATGCGCATTCAGCACACAAATCTACTGGGCATGGGCAAAAAGAAGCCTTTTGGTTTTGTGGCCGTGTCCATGGGCGACGGTTTGGACGAGCTTTTTAAAACGCTAGGTGTAGACCACATTATTCAGGGTGGCCAAACCATGAACCCCAGTACCGACGAAATCCTTACTGCCATCAAAGCGGCTAACAGCGAGGTCGTTTTTGTTTTACCGAACAACAAAAATATTATTTTGGCTGCAAAGCAAGCGGCAGAGCTCTATGGTACTTCCGCTTATGTGCTGGAAACCACCTCTATACCGCAGGGAATTTCAGCTATGGTAGCTTATGCGCCAACTTATTCCACCGAAGAGAATCTTGAAAATATGACCGCAGCCGTTTCTCAGGTTAAAACAGCTGTTGTTACCTATGCCGTGCGAAATTCAGATTACGGCGGTTTCCCCATTGAGGAAAATGATTATCTTTTTATTCGTGAAGGGAAAATCGTAGAAGCTGGGAAAGACATGCAAGAAGGCAGTAAAAGGCTGATCGGGGAAATGGTGGATGAATATAGCACCGTTAGTATTTATTATGGAAATGATGTGTTGGAAGAAACTGCAAATGAATTAGCAGAGTCGATCGCCAACGAATACGCCTGTGAGGCCTCCGCCTATTACGGCGGTCAACCCTTGTATTTCTATATTATATCCGTTGAATAAGCTATGAAACTTATAGAAGATGATCCATTATTGCTAACAAGCTTGAAAGGGATAGGAGAAAAGCGAGCATTGGCCTTAAATAAGCTGGGCGTTCACAGTCTCAAAGACTTGGCAGAATTCTATCCCAGGGAATATCAAGACCGAACCCAGATTCGAAAACTGAACGAGTTGATCCCCGAGGCTTATAACTATATCATCCAAAAGGTGATCTCCCCCCCAGAGAACATGGAATATAAAAATAAAATCCTGACGAAGCTGAGCTTTCTGGATGAAACCGCTTCTTTAACCATCACTTGGTTCAATCAGCCCTATTTAAAAGCAAGCCTAAAGGTTGGGAAGATCTATTTTTTCTGCGGGAAGGTGCGGGAGCATCTTGGCCACCTTCAAATGGAGAACCCTGAGTATTATTTATTGGACGATGTGGAGGATAGTAGCGAAAAGGAATTCTTATCTGGGTGTAGGATCGTACCAATCTACGCACTGGAAAAGGCCTTTTCGCAAGCTACCTTTCGTGGCCTGATCAAACAGGCGATTGATCAGCTTTTTGCCCATTCCCTCTTTGAGGACTATGAGGAGGCTTTTCGAAAAAAATACCAGTTAGTTGATAAAGAATTTGCCATTAAAAATATCCACTTTCCAAATTCGGATGAGGATTTTTTTTTAGCCAGAAGACGCTTGGTTTTTGACGAATTTTTCACCATGATGGCTTCCTTAAGTGAATACAAAAGGATTTTAAAGGAAGAAAGAAACTCCTTTGTTCCCCAGGATACAGATTTGTCTGAACTCAAGTTGCCCTTTACACCCACGGGGGCCCAGCAAAGAGTGCTTCGAGAAATCATAGAAGACTTAAGAAGCCAAAAGGTCATGAACCGCTTGATTCAAGGAGATGTTGGCTCTGGAAAAACCTTTGTTGCCTTTGCAACAGCCTACATCATTATCAAGAACGGTGGACAAGCTGCATTGATGGCTCCCACGGAGGTTTTAGCAGAGCAGCATTTTAACAGCTTTTGTCGATTCTTTGAGGGGCTTGAAAGTCAAGGTTCTGCAATTCAGACGACGCTTTTAACCGGCTCTATTAAAAAAAGAGAAAAAAAAGCAGTCTATGAAGGGATTCAATCGGGTTATTTTCAAATGATCATCGGAACCCACGCCTTGATTCAAGACGCGGTGGAATTTTCCAAGCTAGCCCTCGTTATCACTGATGAGCAGCACCGCTTTGGCGTGCGTCAAAGAAGCAAGCTTTCAGAAAAAGGAGAGTCGCATGTCTTGGTCATGTCGGCCACACCCATCCCCAGAACCTTGGCTCTTGTACTGTATGCGGATTTGGATATATCCATCATTGACGAGCTGCCCCCAGGAAGGCAGCCGATTCAAACGGTGGCTGTGAATTCAAGTTATCATTCCCGGATCTATAGCTTTATCCTGGAGGAAATAAAAAAAGGCCGACAGGCCTACATTATTTGCCCCATGATTGAATCAGACGATGGGGAGGACTCCTTCAGTAAATACCAATTGAACAGTGTATTGGATTATGCGGAAAAATTGAAAATAGTTTTCCAGGAACGGGCGTCTGTGGCTATTCTCCACGGTAAGATGAAGCCGCAGGAAAAAACGCAAATCATCCAGGAATTTTATACAGGTAACACGGATGTCTTAATCAGCACTACGGTTATTGAAGTCGGCATTGATGTTCCCAATGCAAGCATTATGCTGATTGAAAATGCGGAGCGCTTCGGCCTTTCCCAACTGCACCAGCTACGGGGGCGGGTTGGCCGAGGAAGCGAGAAATCATACTGTATCTTAATCACCGATTCGAAAGCAAAGGTCACCCGGCAACGGGTTCAAGCCATGACAAAAACCAGTGATGGCTTTGTTTTATCAGAGCTGGATTTAAAGCTTCGAGGGCAGGGAGACTTTTTCGGAACAAGACAATCCGGAATCCCTTTGATGAAAATTGCTGACTTATATAAGGATATGGAGCTGCTTAAGCTTGCTCAGCAAGCCGTTTTGAATGGGGCAGGCATAAAAATGATAAAAAGGGAAAGCTTTAATACAGTACAAATTTGATTGGCAATAGAAATGTAGCTTCAGGAGGATCTATGAGAGTTATTTCCGGTATTTCGAAGGGCTTTCGGCTCTATTCACCCGTGGGCACTGATATTCGTCCCACCTCAGATATGAACAAAGAAACCATTTTTAACATTCTGGCTCCCTATGTGCAGGGAAGCGTGGTTCTGGATCTATTTGCAGGCTCCGGCGGCCTTGGAATTGAGGCGCTGAGCCGGGGTGCTGACTTTGTGGCTTTTGTAGATTCTGCAAAAAAGAGCATTGAAATCATAGAAAAGAATCTGGACCACACTAATTTTAAAGACAAAAATAAAGCCAAGGTTTACTTCAGCGATTATAAAAATGCGCTTATGACATTGGCGAATGAAAATAAATATAAATTTGATTTGATTTTTCTCGATCCGCCCTATCAGAAAAATCTGATACAGACTGCTTTGGACTTGGTTTTAAAGTACGAGTTGTTGGCAGAGGATGGACTGGTGGTTGTGGAGCAGTCCTCAAAAGAGGAAACTGAATTTGAAGGGTACTCTGTTTATAAATTTAGAAAGCATTCCACAACAACGATTTTATTTTTGAAAAAAGAGAATTGATAGAGGTTGAAAATGAGGATAGCGGTTTTTCCGGGTAGCTTTGACCCGCCCACCTTGGGGCATTTGGATGTGATTAGACGAGCTTCGAATCTTGCCGCCAGGCTTTTTGTGGCTGTTTCCGTCAATCCTGCAAAGAGTCCCTTATTTACTCCGGAAGAACGGCTTGAGATGCTTCAAGCCCTAAGCTCGGAGTTTCCGAATGTGGAGATTCTTACCTTTTCCGGCCTTTTGGCTGATTTGGTTCGACAGATACAGGCTGATGCCATTATTAAATCATGCAGAAACAGTAGCGATTTTGACTATGAGAATCAACAAGCCATTATCAACAAGCAGCTCTGTGGGGTTGATACCTTATTTTTACATTTGGATCCGAAGTATTTGCATGTAAGCTCAACGATGGCAAAAAATATTGCCGGGCTTGGCGGGGATTGTTCCATCCTTTTGCCAGATAGCGTTCTTATAAAGCTGAAAAGTAGGTTGCTTAATTAATTGACAGGAGGAGATTATTTGGAATCTTTACTTAATTATTTAGACATTATTGAGGACATACTTGATTCTGGCAAGCCTATTCCCTTCTCGAATAAAATATCTGTGGAACGGGAGCGCATCTTTGAAATCATCAGCGAAATGCGCATGAACCTTCCGAATGAAATGCGTCAGGCAACCAGAATTATCGAAGACCATGACCGCATTATTGGAGAAGCCAAGCAGCGGGCAAACCTTTTGCTCAGTGAAGCCGAGCTTAAGATTAAGGACTTGACCAGCTCCCATGAGATTTACAAAAAAGCAACGGAAGACGCCAATGAACTGATGGCCGAAACTAGAAAGAGTGTCCGAGAGCTTCGGGTCACGGCTATCGACTATGCTGATGAGATTATTTCAAAAGCCGAAGTCGCCATCAACGAGGCCAGAGAGGCGATTATTAAACAGCAAAAAGCTCTCAACGAACAAATGATTAAAACCTTAGAAACACTTCATTCGAATCGTCAAGAGCTTCGCGGGAACAAGAGCTAGGCTTTGATATCAATATAGCTGTCTGGGTATGGAAGATCACTTTCGCTTGCTTTTTTGGCAGCTGCCTGGGCTGGCTTTTTGAACTTCCTACGTTGAAGGTCGCTTTGCCCTTTGTTCGGATGGTTGGCATTCATTGAAAGGGATGAAATATCCATAGTTTCCTCCTTCGTGTTTTTTCGTCATGTTTCAATTTTGCCCAAAAGGTTTTGTTTTTACACATGATTTTCATTGACATAATATGCCCGTGCTTCAGAAGGCACAGAACGCTAATCTAATGAAACCATTTTATCTTTGATTTTTACAGAGGTTATAATGAGAGAAATTCTAAGTTTTAAAAATTGTAAAAAAATTGCTTTGATGGGTGGAACCTTCGACCCCATTCACTACGGCCATCTAGTTACGGCTGAGGCGGTACGCAAGGAGTTTGAGGTCGAACGGGTTTTGTTCATTCCTACCGGCTGCCCGCCTCACAAGACGACGAGCAAAATCAGTCATACGGAGCACCGATACCTGATGACGTTTTTGGCTACGGTGGACAATCCTTACTTTGATGTTTCTCGGATTGAGATCGACCGTGAGGGTCTTACCTACACCATTGATACCATCATGGAAATCAGAGCTTTAAATAAAGATATCAAGATTTATTTTATTACAGGTGCGGATGCGATTTCCCAGATTCTCACCTGGAAGGATGCGGAAAAGCTCTTGACCCTTTGTAGCTTCATTGCCGTTACCCGTCCGGGCTATAATAAAAAGAAGGTTTTTGCTGATATTTCTGAAATCAAGAAAAAGTACAAGAGCCGGTTACACTTTTTAGAGGTTCCGGCTCTTTCTATATCCTCTACCGATATCCGAAACCGGGTTTTGAACGGGCAGCCCATTAAATACCTTCTGCCTGATGAGGTGGAAAAGTACATCTATAAGGCTAATCTTTATACGGAGCTTCTCAGTGATAGCCCTTTGCCTTCCCTATCGTTTCTGGAAAAATACATCAAGAAGTCCTTATCGGAAAAGCGTTATCTTCACTCCATGGGGGTCGTGTCTGAGGCAGCCAAGCTTGCGCTCCACTACAACGTCAGCCCCGAAAAGGCACAGATTGCCGCTGTCCTTCATGACATTGCCAAGGAGTATCCCTCGGCTCAAAAAAGAAAGCTTTGCAAGGAATACGGCATAAAGCTGGACGAAGTACTCAAAGAGCAACTGGACTTAGCCCACAGTTTTTTGGCAGCGGAAATTGCAACAGCTCAGTTTCAGGTCAAGGATGAGGAGATTTTAAACGCCATCCGCTTTCACACCACCGGCAGGCGCTGTATGTCTCTGTTGGAAAAGATTATTTTTATTGCCGACTACACGGAACCCAACCGCGAGCCTTTTGAGGGCTTATCCGAAGTTCGGGAAAAAGCCTATGTGAACTTAGACGAGGCCGTCATCTTGTCTTTACGGCAGCGCATAGACTTTAACGAAAGAAAAAAGAGAATGGTTCATTCCTTAAGCCGAGAGGCTTTAGATTACTTATTGAGAAAAAGCGAGGAGATTTAATGAAAGATTTTTTAATGATTGCAAAAAAAGCTTTGGACGAGAAATTTGGCGAAGACATTGTTATGCTTGACTTGAGCCGAATTTCATCCATTACCGACTATTTTATGATCACCAACGGTAAAAGTGCAAACCAGATTGACGCTCTGTCCGACGAAGTGGTTAAAAAGCTTGAACAAAGCGGTTATCCACTGCTTTCGAAGGAAGGCCATGCCTCTGGCTGGATTTTGCTGGATTTCGGTTTTATGATTATTCATATCTTTGATAAGGAAACGCGGGCGTTTTTTAATCTGGAAAGAATTTGGAGCGATGCCACGGTGATTCGGGAATAGCGTTAGACGGTTTCGTCTCTTTTCGGAATATCGAAGAGCGTTTGAAGACCATCCTTTCAAGGGGGTGGTCTTTTTCTATTGTTTTGAGCGACGGCTTTACAAAGCTGAACGTGACTGAGTAAGATAAATCAGCTTTGTGACTGAGTTACAGAACCATTGGATGGGATAAGGTATACTATAGTACAGATCAAAATTAAAAAGGAGCAATTACAATGTCAGTATTAACAATTACAAAAGATAACTTTGAAGCAGAAGTTTTAAAATCGGATAAGCCAGTGTTGCTGGATTTCTGGGCGCCTTGGTGTGGCCCCTGTAGAATGGTTTCGCCCTTGGTGGACGAGATCGCCAGTGAGGTCAAAAGCGCTAAGGTTGGCAAAATTAATATAGACGAGCAGCTTGAGTTGGCACAAAAGTTCGGTGTGATGAGTATTCCTACGCTTGCCGTTGTTAAGAACGGTAAGGTTGTGCAAAGCGCTGTCGGTGCCAGGCCCAAGGCTGTTATTATGCAGATGCTGAATGTTTAGGATATAATCATGTAAATTGTGTATAACCCCCTCAATGTTATTCATTTTTGATATAACTTATAGAGGGGGTTTTTTAAATAATTGGAAACTGTTTTTATGTTGCATATAGGGGTTTGATATGGTAAAATCTATTTGTATTTTTCACGCTTTTTGCACTATTTGAAATTCATAATGTCTGGAGTGGTATTTTTGGCGGTTATTGATTACATCAAGAAGCCTAAGCAGCAGGCTGCTGGCTTTACAAGGTGGTGGTGGTTTGGGTGTAGCGTTACTAAACACGATATTGACCGCCAGCTTGAAGCCATGAAAGAGGCCGGAATCGGCGGGGTTGAGTTGCAAATTCTTTACCCCCTTTCGGAAGATAAACCCGAGGACGGTATTAAGCACATTGATTTTTACTCCCCAGAGTTTTTTGAAATGATGAACTATACCCTTGAAAAGGCTGGATCGTTGAACATTGAGGTTGACTTTACCCTTGGTTCCGGCTGGCCCTTTGGCGGCTCCTTTGTAAACATGGATGAGGCTCCGGAAATCCTTATTCCTTATTCCCATGACGTGAAAGGCCCCACGGAATTTTCTTACGACTATACCTGTGTGCTTGCCGGAAGAATAGAACGGGTTGTGATGGTTGAAATCAAGGATGGGGTTATGCTGGCTGAAACAGCAAAGGACATAACCGAAAGGGTTTCGTCAACCTGGATTTATTCCTGGGAATGGGGTAAAAAGCTGAACAAGGTTTCTATACCCAAGGGGAATTATAAAATATATACCTTTGTAGTTTCAAAGTATCGTCAGCCTGTGGGGATCCCAACTGGAAATATGAACGGCTATGCCATTGATCATTGCCGGAAGGATATTTCGGATATGTATTTTAAGATCATGGGCGACGAGCTGGTAAAACGGCTAGGGAATAATAAATTTCGCAGCTTTTTTTGCGACTCCATTGAGCTTGGTGCAAACAACTGGACAGGCATCATGCTATCCGAATTTAAAAAGCGCCGGGGTTATGAGCTTTCGCCCTTTATGCCCGCACTTTGGGCAGAGATGGGTGAGGAGGAAGGCTTAGACATCACAGGCTACATTCGATATGATTATTTCAAAACCTTCAGCGAGCTTACCATAGAAGGCTTCTTCGAAAACTTTACTCAGCACTGCGAAAAGTGGGGCGTTCAGGCAAGGGTTCAAGCCCACGGAACCTGGGCAGACATCTTGAAGGCCTACGGCGTTTCTCATATCCCTGAGGGGGAAACCTTTGGTGAACATGACTGCACCTTTTTGAATACAATTCACAGAAGGCTTGCCCAAGCCGCAGGCGTTGTCTACAATAGACCCATCGTTTCCAACGAAAGCTTTACCTGGTTAAGAATGCCTCGCTTTCTGGTAACCCCTGAGATGATCAAACGCTCGGCAGACGGGATTTTTACCGATGGCATCAATCACATCATTAACCATGGGTGGGCGTACTCCCCCGAATCCGCCGGAAAACCCGGCTGGGCTTTCTATGCTTCAACCATGATTTCTATGAATAATACCTGGTGGGAATTCTATCCGCACGTTTCCAAATACATACACAAAATTTCCTCCCTTATGCAGGCTGGCCCTGTTGTTTCAGAGATTGGGGTCTATCTGCCGCAGCCGGATATTTGGGCAGACACGCCTATGTCTGAGCTACATATGGCTATGAAAATCGAGGAGTATTTAGGGCGGGAAACCGTAAATAAGATTCAAAACGCGGGTCATTGGTTTACTTATCTGAACGACGAAGCCATTACCGACATAGGTGAGATTAGCGGGAACGGTCTTACGATCAATGGAAGCCAATTTAAGGTAATCGTTTTAATCGGAATCAAGAGAGTTACCGTTCCTGTAGCGGAAAGACTAAGGGCTTTTGTTGAGGGCGGCGGAACGCTTATTTGCTCTGAATGCTTGCCTCTGAAAGCAACGGGCTATTTGCACAGGACTGAGGACGAGACTGTGCTTTCCGAAATCTTCCACGGACTCTTTGATCAAGGAAACACTGGCAAGGGCAGAGCTGCATTTTGCGAGGACAGAGGCGAAGGCTTGCTAAAGCTTCTTGATGAAATGTCTATGCCTTTACTCAAAACAGAAAACGATCTGGGCTACATCGTCAGAAACATTGACGGCAAGCTTACTTATTTCATTGCCAATATTACGAATAAAGAGCTTCGTGCTAGATTCAGCCTGCCCAGCTTTTCTGAGGATTTTACTATCACAGAGCTTACGAATGATTGTGAAATTCTGCCGGAGGTTTACCGTTTTGCTAACGGTCGCCTTGAGCTTTCGCTTGCCTTTAGGCCGAACATGTCCATTATGCTTGTGTTTGGGGAAAAGCCGCTGCAAGCTGTGAAGCAGCCTGTTTTGAAGGAAGTGATGGAGCTTGAGGGCTGGAGCCTTCGCATAAATGGAGAATTTGTCTTTGAAAGTGAAGCACATCCCCTTTGCTGGGAGGGCTTTGAAAAGACGAAATACTACTGCGGCGAAGGGGTTTACAACTCCGTTTTTGAGCTTAATGGGAATCCAGAAGGACTTAAAGGTCTTATTTTGAAACTTGAAGAGCTGCACTGCTGCGCCCAGGTTACCTTAAACGGAAGTATTGCCGGGGACATTTGGCGTTCGCCCTTGGAACTGGACATCAGCGACTACGTCCAAGAGGGTAAAAACGAAATCTCCATCCGAGTTGTAAACACCTGGATAAACGACTTTTTAAATCCCGACAGGGAGGAAGGTATCATTGAGGACGGCGTAATCGACGGCTATCCTTATTTTTCTAAGATCATTAACGATACTCGTAAAAGGAGGCTTTACGGTCATAGAGAACGGAGTATGGGTACACTTTCTCCCTCCGGACTTTGCGGCAGAGTCACTTTGTTGAAGAAAGGAGAATAGGAAAATGGTAAAATATATTTTTGGCAGACTTTTAATGTGTATTATGTCACTGGTTGTAATCGTTACCATTACGTTCTATCTAATGCACTCCATACCCGGCGGCCCCTTCGACCCAACCGGCCTTGAAATCTATTCCCCGCAAGTAAAGCAAAACCTGATTACCAGCTTTGGTCTTGATGAGCCGCTTGGCGTTCAGTATGTCAAGTTTTGGGGCAACCTCTTTAAGGGGGAACTGGGTGTTTCTATTTCTCACAAACCAAGGACAGTTAATTCGATCATTTCCCGCTCGCTTCCTGTTTCTTCTAGGCTGGGTGCCTGTGCGGTTGTGATCGTGTTGATTTTTGGCTGCTTCGCCGGAATTTACGCTGCACTGAATCAGGGCAAGTGGCAGGACAGAACCATCAAGGTGCTTACACCCATTATCATCACCATCCCAAGCTTTGTGCTGTCAACCTTGCTGATTTACGTCTTTGGCTTGCAGCTGCAACGCTTGGGATCGGCTATAGGGCCGATCAAATTTAGCCTCGGCCCCATTAATGTAAACACCATGATCAAGGGGCTTCCCTTTATGCGGCTTGAGACCCCGGCCCATTACATATTGCCCGTAATTGCCATGACAGGCGGCCCCATTGCCTATCTTACAAGGCTTTCCCGCAGTTCTATGCTGGATGTGGTCAGACAGGACTACATTAGAACCGCTAAAGCCAAAGGTCTGCCCAACAGAATCGTGATTTACAAGCACGCCCTTAAAAATGCCATGCTCCCGATTTTCACCTTCGTCGGCCCCCTGGTTGTGGGCATGTTAACGGGCGGCTCCATGGTTATAGAAAAAATCTTTGCCATACCTGGCATCGGTGGCGAAATGATTTCTGCGATATCCAACCGAGATTACCCCATGATCCTGGGACTTACCACCTTCTACAGCATGATACTGGTTGCAACCTACCTACTAGTTGACATCGTTTACGCTTTCCTTGATCCAAGGATTAAATTTTCCAAGTAAAGGAGGAATACTCTTGGAGCTGAATACTATTGCTACGGGGATGTTTGAGCCGCTTCCTAAAAACCCAAACAAACTAAACGAGATTGTACGCCCTTCCGTTTCCTATTGGCGAGATGCTTGGAGGCGTTTTAAGAAAAATAAGGCTTCTATGGCTGGGCTTATTTTTATCGGAATCCTGATTCTTTGTGCCATCTTTGCCCCGTTACTGACCCCTTATGAATACTACGAACAAGACCTACTAAGAGTGAATGAGCTTCCCAGCTTTGCTCACCCCTTCGGACTGGATCACTTTGGACGTGACATTCTTACGCGTGTGCTTTATGGCGCTAGAATTTCTCTAATGGTTGGCTTTGCGGCTGCCTTCTTTACTATTTTTATTGGCATTCTTTATGGCGGCATTGCCGGCTTTGCCGGAGGCCGTGTTGACGTTATCATGATGCGTGTTCTTGAGGTTCTGAACGGCGTGCCCAATATGCTTGTGCTGATCCTTTTGATGGTGTTGCTGGGGCCGGGACTTTTGTCCATTGTGCTTGCTATGAGCTTCACGGCCTGGATTGGTATGGCGCGTATGGTTCGCGGTGAGGTGCTTCGACTTCGTGAGCAGGAATTTGTGCTTGCCGCTAGGGTTATGGGGATTTCAAACAAAAACATCCTCCTTCGGCACCTGGTTCCAAACGCAATCGGAATCATTCTCGTCAACCTCACCTTTACCATTCCCAACGCAATCTTTAATGAAGCCTTTTTGTCTTTCCTTGGCTTGGGCGTTTCTGCTCCTATGGCTTCTTGGGGCGTTTTGTCCTCCGAGGCTGTTACCACTTTCCAGACCTATCCGACACAGCTTTTGTTCCCTTCACTGGCGATCATGTTTACGATTTTATCTTTCAATTACCTTGGCGACGGTCTGAGAGACAGCTTAGACCCAAAAATGAGAAAGTAGAGGCGGATTATGAGTGTTTTAGAAATAAAAGAAGTACAAACCTCTTTCTTTACCCATGTTGGTGAGGTTAAAAGTGTTCGCGGCGTCAGCCTCTATGTGGATGAGGGCGAAACCATTGGTGTTGTTGGAGAATCCGGCTGCGGGAAGTCTGTAACCATGATGTCCGCGATGGGATTGCTGGCAGACAGTGGAAAGGTGAAGTCAGGCGAGGTTATTTTAAATGGACGTGACCTTTTAAAGATGAGCGAAAAGCAAATGGTGAAAATTAGGGGAAACGAAATCGCTATGATCTTCCAAGACCCCATGACCAGCCTTAACCCCGTTTTCACCGTTGGCGACCAAATGACAGACCACCTTAAGATCCATAAAAAATTAAGCAAGGCTGAGGCCGACAAACGTGCGATTGAAATGCTCCGCACGGTTGGTATCCCAGAACCGGAGCGGCGCATGAAACAATACCCTCATGAATTTTCCGGCGGTATGCGGCAGCGTGTAATGATCGCTATGGCACTGGTTACGGAGCCTTCCCTTTTGATTGCGGATGAACCTACAACGGCCCTTGACGTTACGATCCAAGCTCAGATTCTGACCATCTTAAAAGACTTAAACATAAAGCTGGGAACAGCGATTATCCTTATCACCCATGACTTGGGTGTGGTTGCGGATATAACAAAGCGGGTTTACGTCATGTACGGTGGGCTTGTTGTGGAAAGTGCTTCCACCAAGGACTTATACGCAAAGCCCGCTCACCCTTATACAAGAGGCCTTATTAAAAGCGTTCCGAACCCCCTAGAGGAAATCCCCACAAGGCTTACACCGATTGAAGGTCAACCACCAGATTTGATTGCACCGCCAAAGGGCTGCCCCTTCTGCGCTAGATGTAGCCATGCCTTGAAGGTTTGCGACGAGCAAATGCCGCCCTACTATGTTGTTGGCGAAGGGCATAAATGCGCTTGCTTTTTATATCATGAACATTTTAAGGGGGTGCTTCCGTGGACAAATATTTAATTGAAATCAAGAACCTAAAAAAATATTTTCCCATCAACACCGGAAGCCTTTTTTCCAAGAAAAAAAGCAACGTCATGGCTGTTGACGGCGTATCCTTTGGGATCAAGAAGGGCGAAACACTAGGGCTAGTAGGCGAGTCCGGCTGCGGGAAGACAACTTGCGGGCGTACCATCATTAAGCTTTACGAGCCCACGTCCGGGAACATACTTTACGGCGGGCAAGATATATCCGGCCTTTCCAAAAAAGACATGCTTGCCTACAGGCGTAAAATGCAAATGATATTTCAAGACCCCTATGCAAGCATTAACCCCCGTATGCTTTGTCGGGAGATCATCAGCGAAGGCATGGAGATACAAGGCCGAAAAAGCAGAGCTGAGGTTAATGAAACCGTCAACAACCTCTTACGTCGAGTCGGTCTGAACAGCGAGCATGGAAACCGATTCCCACATGAGTTTTCGGGGGGGCAGAGGCAAAGAATAGGGATAGCCCGTGCCTTGGCTATGAACCCAGAGTTTATCATCTGCGATGAGCCGATTTCGGCACTGGATGTGTCCATCCAAGCCCAGATTGTCAACATGCTTGAGGATTTCCAGAGTGAGCTTGGCCTTACGTACCTTTTTATCGCGCATGATATTTGTATGGTTAAACATATTTCGAACAGAATAGGGGTTATGTACCTGGGGAAATTGGTGGAGCTAGCCTCCTCAAACGACATCTACAAAAACTCTCAGCATCCCTACACCCAAGCCCTCCTCTCCTCTGTGCCCATTCCCGACCCTGACGCAAGCCATGCAAGAGAGCAGATTACCCTTGAAGGCGACGTGCCAAGCCCCATTGACATTCCAGTGGGTTGCCGTTTCCGGAAGCGCTGCCGCTACAAAAAGCAGGTCTGCGAGGACACGACGCCCGAGCTTAAGGAAATCGCACCCGACCATTTCTGCGCTTGTCATTTGCACTAAGGAGAACCCTGAGTATAGAGTAGAGCACACAAAAACCAGGCTAATTTAGAGAACCCAGTGGTACCATAAAAGGGTCTTTCAAAAAAGCCGGACGTTGAGGGCTGTATCAATCCCACATATATTTTGAAAGACCCCTATAAAATACTACTGTTCTTATACCCAGTCGCCTAAACCCTTGCTAAGCCGCCTTTGTTCAACCCAGTTCAATTTAATTCTACGCAGCAGCTTTGCAAAGCTCAACGTGACTGAGAAAAAATAAATTCACTAGGAGGAAAAAAAATGAAAAAAGCATCAATTTCAACTTGCCTTGTAGCCCTAACGATGTTGTTTACCGCTTGTTCGGCAAGTCCAAGCCCATCGCCCAGTACAAGCCAGGGTGGAACCACTGCCACAGCCACTGCACCAAAGCAGGAGCTTGTTTACAATGCCGGAGGCGACGCAAACGCCTATGACCCTCGTAACTCTTCTGGACTGGACCAAAGAACCGTTATCATGCAGGTTTATGAACCCCTTTTTAAAGCGGACGCAGACGGAAAGATGATCGGCGGAGCGGCCGAAAGCTGGACTTTGTCAGACGACAACAAGACCCTGACCATCAAAATCCGCGACCACAAATGGTCTGATGGAAAGCCTGTAATCGCTCAAGACTTTGTTTATTCCTTCCAAACCGCTCTTGATCCTGGGCAAGCTTCAAAGTCCGCGACAAGCCTGAATGTAATCCAAAATGCGTCTGAAATTCTTGCAGGCGAAATGAAGCCCGAGGAATTAAGCGTAAAAGCTATCGACGAAAAGACCCTTGAGATTGTCATGGCTTCTGCAAACCCCTTCTTTATGCAAGATATGAGTAGTGGTAACTTCTGTCCAGTACCCAGCCATATTGATGCAACCAACGTTTTGGATGAGTATACTTTAGACCCCAAAACCTATGTTGGAAACGGCCCTTTCAAGATGGTTTCTTGGAGTCCCAAGGAAAAAATGGTCTTTGAAAAAAATCCGAACTACTATGATGCAGACAAGGTTAAGCTTGATAAGCTCACCTACGTTTTTGTAAGTGATGCAAACACAGCTTACGCTGGCTTCCAAAATAAGGAAATTGATGTCCTGACTGGTGTTCCAGCAACAGAAATTGAAAAGCTTAAAAGCGAAGGCTTGCTTTCGATCACAAACTGGGCTGCCGTTGAGTACTACGCCTTTAACCAAAACGGCATGAACACTGTGAAGGATCCAGAAGTTTTAAAAGCTTTAAGCAATAAGGATGTTCGCTGGGCTTTAGCCTTGGCTGTGGACAGAGACACACTTGTAACTCAGGTTACTAAGGGCGGGCAAACTCCTGCTACCGGCTTTGTTCCCAAAGGCGTTATCACTCCCGACGGGGATTTTAGAGAGCAAAAGTCCTACTTCTCCTCTCAGGGCGACGTAGAAAAGGCTAAGGAACTGCTTGCCAAGGCTGGTTACCCAGAAGGTAAGGGCTTCCCAACGATTGAAATCTTCTACAACACAAACGAGAACAACAAAAAAGTTGCAGAAGCCATTCAGGAAATGTGGAGAAAGAATCTTGGTATCAACGTCAGCTTGACAAACAAGGAAACCGCTGTTTTTGCTTCTGAGCGTGCCGCTGGTCTTGCACAGATTGCCCGCTGCGGAAACACCTGCTCTACATATAAGCCTTCTGCCCTTAGCTTGTTCACAACACAGAACATGGAGAGCGCCAATGAGGCTAAGTGGAGCAACGCTGCTTATGACGAATTGATCAAAAAAGCAGAGAGCGAGTCCGATGTAAGCAAAATGATGGAATACTACCGCCAAGCTGAAGATATGCTGATGGACGAGATGATCGTTATGCCTTTGTACTACTATGTTCGTGCAATGGCTCACAGACCAGAAGTCAAAGGCATCATCCTTGAAGGTTCAGGTCTTGTAAGATTCCAGAACGCTTATATTCAATAAGCTTTCCAATACAGGATATAATCCCAAAACGCACAAAAAAAACAGGCATTTGAAAAGCCTGTTTTTTTTGTGCCATTGCGCAGTTCATCACTCCACAAATGCAAAATAAGTCATCTTTTCATCAGCGCCCGTAATACCTTCCGCAGCCCGTAGTGCTATGAGTCACATGAGAATCAAACACACTTTCACAGGCATCACATGTAGTATAGCTGTAAATTTGATGCCCTTGACAGTATCCGCCTCCCTGTGGAACAACACAGCTTCTTTGGGTCCCTGGAGTGGTGCCAAAATTCGGGCAGCACAGGATGGATTCATAGGGAGTTCTGTTTAAAGTTACTGTGTTATTAGAAAGAGCCATGGCCTCAGCATAAGTAAATGTGCTGAGCTGTTTATCCTGGACATTGTTGTTGTTATATGCAGAAGGTGTTTCGCTTGAAGATACCGTGTTATTAGAGTTGGCCATTGCTTCAGCATATGTAAATTCATTGTGTCCTTTATCCTGTAAATCATCCTTGCTATCTGCTGAAGGTGCTTCGTTTACAGATACACGGCTGTTAGACTGAGCCATTGCCTCGGCATATGTAAATTCGTTGTGTTGTTTACCGTGTGAATCATTGTTATTACTACTAGCGATGGCATTAACGGAAATGCTAAAAACAAGCGTTACCAAAAGGCAAGCAAATAATTTTTTCATCTTTTCCTCCATTTCATTCTGCACTACAATACAGTGCACTACAATACAAGTAACTAATGAAAACGGTGCATATGTGTTCAGAGCTTGTTTTACAAAAACAGAATAACAACACAGTACATGAAATGACCATTGTCTTATAGAGTTACAGTACGATCATAAGACCACGCTCCTTTTATCATTTATCTGTTTTGGGCTTTGAAATAACCACAAAATTAATTCTGTATGTCAAAATGCATAGCTGTCTCTTTTAGTTTTGCCTTATTCAGGATTTTGATTCCTCCACGATGCGCTTCAACGATTCCTTCTTTTGCAAAGTACTTGACCATTCGGGAAACAACTTCTCTTGCGCTTCCCATATACTTTGCGATCTGCTCGTGGGTAAGCTTGATATCATTCGATCCGGTTTTTCCCGATTCATCCAGCAAGAAGATTGCCAGCCGACGGTCGAGGCTCATAAATAGAATTTGCTCCATCGCCCACATCACATCAGAAAATTTATCCACTGCGACTCGTAACGAAAAGTTTTCTATGTATATGTTTTGCTCAATTAGCTTCGAAAACACAGCGGCATTAATCAGATAAACCTCGCTATCCTGTTCGGCATCAATATGAACATCAAAGGTAATATTTTTGATCAAGCAAGAAGCAGATAGAATACATACCTCACCTTTTGTCAGTCGGTACAGGCTTATATCCTTTCCTTCTTCCGACAAGATATAGGTACGAAGCTCTCCACTCTTTATGATTAGAACACCGACACATTCCTTTGCTGCACTGTATACCGTTTCACCTCGCTTGTAGGTAACAGAAACCGTGTTTTCGGCAATGATGCTCCGCTCGTGCTCAGATAGTTTATCCCAAAAATCAAGAACTTGTTTGATATCGCTTAGGCTTGTTTCATTTAGCATAGTGCACCTCGTTCGTACAGCTTGTGAGTAAATTGTAACAGATACACTTGTAAATTTCAAGGTAAAAAGAAAGCGGCCAAGGGCTTACCCTTTGGCCGCTTTCTTTTCGGATTCAGTTTTTTTGTCTATGTTCTTGTTTGCTTGACTACCAACTTTTATATATACCTCTGATATCGTTGCGATCGGGCAAATCGTACACCATGTGCGTGGTTTGAATACAAGAGCCAAGATAAACCCTAGCGTGGTTGTTGTCAACATCATGGAGTAAAAGCGATAGGATAAGTGAAGAATCCAAGGCTGTGACGATAGGCTAAAAAGCTGAGGCAGATTGGGTAAGGGAAACAGCAGCAGAAACCTTAAGTAGTCAGCGACGGGTTTCCCCTTTGCCACAGCTATGGTCGAAACAATAATTAAAGTCATGCTTAGTCCAAAATAAGAAAGCATAATCCACTTCATAGGGCCTTTGGTAAAGAAGAGCGGGGTTTTTCTCGACCATTTGCCGCTAACCCTTCCACAGGTAGAGTACAAACAAGCTCTTGGACAATAACCTTGACACCAGGTCTTTTTTCTGTTCTTAAACAAAATAAATAGCGGAATCCCCATGCATAGTAAGCCAAGCAAAGCAACGTGGATGTTAAGAAACCCAAGTGCAAAATAGCTAAGTGTAATCAGAAAAAGATATCGATTATTTTTCATTGCTAACCTCCAATTTACTTACAATACTCAATGCCTTTCAATAAAATGTCCTCATTGATGGCCCCCTCTGCGCCAGTCACAATATCCCCGTCCTTGTTGATAAAGATGGTCGTCGGGATTGACCGAATGCCATAGGTATAGGCGGCGTCTTGTTCAAGATCATACAGCACAGGAAAGGTAAAGCCGTTATTGGCAATGTACTTTTTGCCTTTTTCCTCCGTTTCCTTTTGCCCGTCCACCAGATCCACCATCAGAAAAACAATCTCATCTTTCAACTCATTGTAGACCTTGTTAAAATGCGGCATTTCACTCTTGCATGGGGGGCACCAAGAAGCCCAGAAGTTAAGTACGATCGGTTTACCAAAATAATCCGACAACTTTACTTCCTTACCTTCATCATCAAAGACTGTAAAATCAGGAGCAGCCATCAGCTGCTTTTCTTCAATGGAAGCTTCTTCGTCTGCCAGTTCAAAGGGCGTTTCCGGCTTGAATCGCTCCGAAAGTGTGTTATAGGCAAAACCGGCTATTGCAATGAACAATGTGAATATACCAATTCCAAGTAGCGTTTTCATTTTCGAATTCATCATTTCCTCCTATAATCAGTACCGTTAAGCTTTGCAAAGTCACCACTCAAAACGATAGAATAGGACTTTCCTGCTGGACAGTAACCAGTAATAATAGTACAAAGTGAAAAAGTAACCATTTACTGATTGACAAAATCATTTGAATATCATATACTGTAATGGAAATACTAATTTAGAGCTTCTTATAGCTATTGGGGTGTCATCTCTCCATTTCTCTGCGGAAGAGACGCTAAATATGAGCCGAATCTATAAAGATGACTATTATTTTAACTACTAAGCCTTAATATTTTTTGAATATTAAGGCTATTTTCGTGTTGTGGGTTACAATGTACACTACAGATGAATTGTATAAGTTAGAAATTAATCCAAAAATAAACGAAATTAATTTAAATTTATTATTGAACTATTATAGTACCTATCTAACCCCATATACATATAATATTTCTTTTGATAGTGATTTACCAGAAAAAATAATTATTTTTTTCCATTAGAATGTTTTTGTCACCTTGTTGGAATAGAAACCATCGTTAGCAAAACTGTTAGTTTAAGGAATTTAGGTGAATATAGGGGTATTAATGGATTTAATAATATACTAAATAATTTGATTACTTTCGAAACGCTAAAAAAAAGAATAAAAGTAAATTTAATAGCGTTAAAGATAAATTTGTATTTTTTTATCTCCTGCCTAAGTTAGTACATAGTAATAATTGTATCTATTATGATAAGGAAAAGGTTTTAAAAAGTAATATTGATTCTGATATTATTTTTTATGATAACTTAATTAATGCATATGTTCATTTAGGGATTGTAAAAATCGAAAATGGTATATTTCATCCAAGAACTTTTTTTATAGAGAAAGTAACTCAAAATAATGACGGTTTAAAATTTATAAAAGAACAACGAAATATTATATTGATGTTACTGCTAGTAAAAACAATCCATGATGTAAATTCACTAAGCTTTAGCTTGCCATTTTTAACTTCTTTTTTCAGACGTATACTCTCTTTACGAAATGCGACAACTGCTACATTTTCAGCCTCTACCAAATCTTGGTTAGGGGCTTTTTGTTTTTTAAGCTAAAAGCTAAGCAAAGACAGGAAATATCCCATCGTTCCTGTTGCCATCAAAATTCCTACAACAACAAGCAAGCCACCAGATAAAAGATTGATAATCCGATAATTTCTTTTGATCCATTCAAATGCAGTCTTTAGCTTCTCAATAAGCACAGCACTTACAATAAACGGAATACCAAGACCAAGGGAAAAACTAAGCAGCATCAGCAACCCGCGCACGCTTTCTTGACGCTGAGCCGCAAGCATAAGCGCAGAGCCGAGAAAAGCACCCACACAAGGTGTCCATCCAACAGCAAAGACCATACCGAAGAGCACTGCTGAAAAAAACCCCAGATTCAAAACGTTCACTTGCAGCTGCCGGTTGGTGTTTAGGAAGGGGATACGGATAAGTTCCATGAAGTTCAGTCCGAATAGGATGACAATTAGGCCGCTAATCATGTTAAAGACCGTACTGTAGTCTATTAGGTATCTTCCCAAGCTTCCGGCAAACGCCCCCAGTGCAACAAACACGAGGGTAAAGCCGAGGACGAAGCCCAAGGCATTCTTCAATGTCTTTTGCTTTTGCCCCTCTGCATCTTGCCCAGCAAAATAAGAAATATAGATGGGCAGCATAGGAAGAAGACAGGGGGAGACAAAGGTGATAATCCCCTCTAAAAATGACAATAGGTACTCCATTTGAAACTCCTTCCAGTAATATGACTCTCATTGATTTTGAATTGATTATAAGCGCAATAAAATAATTGCTCTGTGACTATGTCACAATGACTACCAAATACTAGTGACTTTTCTGTGTCAAGCATGGCCACAACTACCCTAAAAAACAGATAACAAAAAACACAATATTGGCAAAAGTAATTGCTATCATAAGGCCAAAACGAAAAGGAGGCCAATTATCAAAGCATGACTGAGTATAACAGAAAAAGCAAAAGGCCGTCTAGATAAAAATGGACGGCCTTTTGCTTTTTGAAAGAAATTAAGAGAGGGGTATGGCATGACAAAGTTCTTAAAAGCAAAAAAAGAAAACTAAAAAATTAGCAACAAAACTTACCGTCTACATTCTAGCCAGTATGATTGTCATCTTTTCAGGTATCATTTTTGCGGTTGCTAATGAAACGAAGCAACGTATAACCAACACGGTATACGAGAAACTTGCTTTCCTTGCAACTGAAAATGCGGATCTTATACTTGAACTAATGCTAGGCATTGTAAATAAACAGGACGCATTATTAAGCGCAGTATCAAGCCTTGATCAGGTTCCTTTTGAATATAGGCTCAATAGCATCAGGGAGCTTATAGGGCGTATAAAAGATGAAAGTGATACAAGCTTAAGTTTGTTTTTCATTTCAGAAGATCCAGCGCTTGCAGAGACGAAAATAACGATTTCGGCTACTGCCTCTGGAACAAAGCTGGAAGCAGGGCTTTACGCATTCATAAAAGAAAATGATTACAAGGCTGTGTATGAGTCAAAAGAACTTACAGTATTAGACCCTTACAGCAAGCAAATAGACGGAAAAGAATATAAGGTGGTTACTATCCTTCAATCATTGGTCGATTCTGGCGGAAGGGTTTTGGGCATCGTTCGAAGCGATATTGATATTGATTTACTTCACTGGTCTTCAGTACAACGGAGGCGGCTTTACTAGCTTTTTCAACAATATCATCTTTGGGCATGGTACCATTATTATGCACACGCTGAACCCAACTTCAATCGGGAAGGACTTTACGGTTGTCTCCACAAGTATCTACACGGATAAATTATTAGAAGCCTTAAACGAAGGCAAGAAACTCATATTTTTAGATACAACGAAAGATGGCATGCAATTTTACCGTGCTTATATCCCGTTTTATATCGGAAACAAAGCAAGCATGGTTTGGCTCAGTGGAACAAGCCTAACTAAAGCAGAGGTGGACTCCTTTGTATTAAAAGAGATGCTCGGTGTTTTAATTATTACGGTTTTTGGCCTGATTGTACTTACTCTATTTTCATATTTTGTTATCAACAAAGCACTAAAACCCCTTCACTATATCAAAACTGCGGCAGAAGAGCTGGCGAATGGAAATCTTCATGTAAACCTAAGTTACAGTGGAAATGATGAAATCGGTTTATTAGCAGCTGCCTTTCTACAGCTAACAGACACCTTCAAGCTACTCCTGACTAAGATCAATAGCATGTCCGAAGCCTTAAACGCTGGGGATTATAGCTACACGATAAACGAGGACGAATTCTATGGGGGATTATCGGGCTGTTGTCAGCAATATCAATTCAGCTTTCTCAAATCAAGTAGCGGATACACTCATCATATTGGACTGTATCAATGAGCTTGGCAAAGGAAACTTCGCAGTACAGTTCAAACGCTTTCCAGGCAAAAAGGTAATCATCAACGAGATCATTGAAGGCGTAACCAAAAATTTTAAGGCTCTTAGCAACGCTACCCTACTCCTGATCGAAGCGGTTAAACGTGGGGACTTAAAAGCAAGTATCAAAACAGACTTTCACGGGCGACTGGCAAATACTGATTACAGAGCTTAACGCACTGTTAAAGGAAGTTTCTGAGCCTATTACGGAAGTCAATATGGTATTAAGAGAATTAGGGTCTATCCGGTAATTGGAAAACAAAGTCATTTTAGCCAAATCATAATGCAAGCTAAGTAAGTGAACGCCTGAAACATGACGGAAAGTTTTGAGTATCTTGTAGCAACACAACGAAAGTGTTTCAATTTGTTAAAGAAACATTCATTGTGCTCCGGTATGACCAATCCATAGTGCTCCATTTATAACTTCTCTATTGA
>CAZSXS010000008.1:0-56409 GCA_964611385.1 uncultured Defluviitaleaceae bacterium | reverse complement strand
AAACTTTTTTCGCCGTTTGAAAAAAGTTTTCTTCTCCTTCCCCCCACGGTTTTTTTATTGTTTAACCGCTCCGATTGTGATGCCAGAGATAAAGAATTTTTGGAAGAAAGGATATACACAAAGGATGGGGATCGTAACAACCATCGTTGTAGCGGCTCTAATGGATAAGGACGTAATCTTTCTGGCTGCGCTCTCCACATTGGCACCGCTCTCTTGAAGCTTTGAGAATGAATCAGCCTGTAACAGAATCCGTCTCAAATAAACTTGCAAAGTGTCCCAATTCCCTTTTGGATTGTAGATCATTACATCAAACCATGAGTTCCAGTGACCCACTGCAAGATAAACAGAAATAGCCGCTAATACAGGCAAGCAAACGGGAATAACAATTTTGAGGTAAATATCAAATTCCATGCAGCCGTCAATCCGTGCCGCCTCAAATAATGCCTCTGGTATATTTTGGATGTAAGAAGCAATGAGTAGCATGTAATAAGAGCTGAACAACCCCGGAAGGATATAAATCCAAAATGTATTCAACAGCTTCAAATTAACCATCAATAAATAAAACGGAATCAGTCCGCCTCCAAAATACATTGTTAAGATGAAAGCACGGCGTACGAAATTCCTGCCTCTAAAGCGCCGAATGGTGGTAATGTAGGCAAGTAAACCTGTACAAAACAAGGTAGAGGCGGTTCCGACAACAACCCTTAAAACAGAAATGAAAGCGCCTTTTAATAATTTTGCATCTTCGAAAATTTTTACATACGCATCTAAGGTTATACCCTTTGTCGGCCAGAAGGTTAAGCTCCCTAGGGTTTGCTTGGAAGTGTCTGCAATCGAAATAATGAATTGGCCCCACAGAGGATACAGAACCAGGAACATAAACACCAACATGAAAAGCACATTAAAGACATCAAATAATCGAGTCCATACCGTTTCACTATAATATTTTTTCACAGGCTCACCTCCTAAACCACGGATATATCCATTGTCTTTTTAGCGATCCGATTTACGCCAAAAACAAGGATAACGGAAAGAATACTACGCATGAGACCAACAGCCGTACCAAAGGAATAGCGTCCCTGTTGGATACCATACTTATAGACATACGTGTCTATAACCTCATAGTAATCACGGGTTTGAGAGTTACCTAATAAGAGCTGCTGCTCAAAACCTGCACTCAAAATGCCTCCAATGCCCAAAATCCACAGAAGCACAATGGTAACAGCAATGGAGGGAAGGGTTATATGCCACACCATACCAAAGCGGCTAAGACCGTCAACGGCTCCGGCTTGATATAATTCTTCATCTATGCCCGCCATAGCTGACAAGTAAATAATGGAGGACCAACCAATGCCCTTCCAAATGTTTGCAGAGACTAAAATCGTCCAAAAATACTCGCCCCTACTTAAAAAATTAACGGCATCGTCTATGATTCCAAGCTTTAATAGTAAGGTGTTCAAGGAACCGCTTACGGACAAAATGGTGAACAGTAAACTTGCAGTAACAACCCAAGAAATAAAGTGGGGTATGTATGATACCGTTTGCACAATCTTTTTGAATTTGTTCGACCTTAATTCATTGAGCAAAATAGCCAAAATAATGGGTGCCGGAAAGCCAAATAAGATGTTTAAGCCGCTAATAGCCAAAGTGTTGCGCATGATCATGGGGAAATCAGGAGTGGTAAAAAAATCTTTGAAGTGTTTGAAACCAACCCATGCAGAGTTAAACATGGAGTCACCGGGCTGGTAATTCTTAAACGCAATGATTAACCCATACATAGGATAGTAAGCAAATAGAGCAAGCCAAGATAGCATGAGTATACTGATAATCCAGATTTGTGGTTCTTTTTTAAACTCAAATACTATGTTTCCGAAAAAGCCTCGAGATTTGTTTTTTGATTGCACCGCAGATCACCTCGTATCAGTTTTTTGGTTTTATAAAAGGCAACAGTATAACTGTTGCCTTTTTAACGTAATTTTACTTTTGGTTAAACTTTGCAAGGTTAGCTTTAAATTGCTCTTCATAATACTTTTCGAGGTCTTTTAATCCGGCTGCATTGGCTTGCTGACGGGTTTCATCCATAATACTGACTAACTCAGCATCAGATTTTGCAAAGATAGCCTTTGCCCAACCGCTGCTCAGAATATCAATACATCTAAGTCTTACATCTGTCATTGGGTTATCCGGTTGAATGGATATGGAGGAGAAAGCCGTCCAGTCAATAAAGGTGTCTACCAAGCGCTCATCCTTCAACTCTTTCCATTTGTCTTTGAAGCTTTGGTTAATCCAACAACTTTTGCCGTCGGCCATGCTATCAGTTGTGATGGCGATGGACAGAACGTTGTCTCCACCAATCTTGAAGTAAGAATCATAATCAAAGGTTGAGCGTGGAGCGGAAATTTGCTCTACATACTTTTGCACATACTCACTCTTACCAGTAGCTTCATCAAAACTCCAAACGGATTCAGGAAGGTTCGGAACGCCATACCCCATTAAGCGAATACCATTGTCTGTTGCTTCAAAATCAAGCCATTTCATTACATCTTCAATGTTCTTTAATTTGTCTGTAAATACAACTCTGCCCCAACCCATAGTGGATTTTGGATTGTAATATGCATGTTCAACACTAGGATCTTTTACCAAGTAATGCACATAACGCATGTTTTCTTGATATGCATCACCCATTTGCTTGTACCAGTTATCCGAGATATAGTATCCAGGTTGGAACCAGGGGCCCAAGTAAGCAGCATATTGTTGGTTTGTTCCTCTTTCGGACCATTCATCAACGGTCATGGTTAAGCTGTCTGGATCAAACAAACCTTCTCTTACAAAACGGTTTATGTATCGAACAGTCGCTAAGCCTTTATCACTGTTTACCCAGTGCGTAACCGAATTGTCTGAACCAATATCATAGCCGCTGATCAGGCCGAACATAGCGCCGACATGCGTATTCAGCATGATAGAAAGTCCATTGCCGGATTTGTAAGTCGCTAAGCCATAAACCTTATCGCCTTTTTCTGTTGTGGGATGTTTCTCAACGATCTTTTTAATGGCATCAAAATAAGCATCAGGGGTAGAGATATCGGGAGAACCGATTTCTTCATACCAATCTTGACGAATCATGGGCGAAGTGTCCGCAATCGGAATGAAATTATCCGGGTCAATGCCGCCGTAGCCTGTAGCAAGCTGATACAGTTTTCCGTCATCTGTCATATATCTGGGCATATATGGACCAAATCTGTCATACAAGTTAGGCTGAGCCTTAACTAAACCTGAAATTTCCTGCAATTTGCCTAAAGAGGCCCATCTGTCAACGGTCATGGCCCCCAAGCCCATAATTATACCAGGATAGTCATTTGAAACAAGCATCAGATTGAGTCTTTCGTTGGCATCCATGTCATATAAAATCTTGTTAATCTTGACATTAAATTTTTCCAACAAAAAATCATTCATAATCTTTTGTTCTTCTTCAGCTTCTGTGGGATCCCCTTGACCGGCATAAATGTCAATCACCAAGGTTTTTTCAGGCACTGTCCAACCATAAGCATTTACCTTGGAAGCAGTACTCGCGCCGCCCGAACTACTTGAACTGCTCGCACTACTACTGGGAGCAGGAGAGGGACTAGCACTGTTACAACCGATGATTGATGAGGCCAACAAAACCATAGTTAAAGCTGTTGATACAAATCTTTTCATACAAACAAACCTCCTAATAATTTTTGATACATCACTAAATTAACAGTATCACATTTTATGCAATCTGTCAATTATTATTTTTTTTTTTAACTTATTTAAGTCATAATGTTTATAAATGAATGAATCGCTCAAAAGTTTGAAAAAAAACTGTAGTAAAACATCGAGTCAATTTGTAACTTTGTCTAAATCACCTAACCTTTTGCAGAGTCGCAAAGTAATTCTATACAGCGAACAGAAAGAAAATTTGGGTAGTGATTTTGCTAAATTAAACGAAATAGTATGGAACAAGGAAATTTTTGTGTATCCTTTATTTACATTTTGAAGTTTTGGGGCTAATATAGATGTTAGCAGGCTGCAATGTCAGCAGTACTGCAAATATAATATACTATGCACGGGCACAATGCGCATAAAGCGTTACGATGAAAGCATCAGAAGGGACTCCGCCCGAAACGGCTTACGAGCAGTACTAGTGGAGGGTGGAGTCCCTTTTGATGCTTGGGCGTGAATTGCGCGGTTGTTTAATACGTGCTATTGTGCCCGCTCAAAGTATGGTAAAGGGGGAAAAAGTATGGTAGGCAATGTAAACAGAGCTTTTGGTTCTATCGGTTCTATTGGATCCATCGGCTCAGGTGGCATCAGGCCAAGTGGCGGTTATGGAGGTATACAAGGCTCCTACAACCTTAACAAGCCCGGAACCTATTCAAAGCTAACGGAACGCTACAAGGCTTCTGTCAAAAGCACTACGGAAATGCTGTCGTCCATGAAGGACTTATCCAAGGCGGCAGCCCAACTCAAAAACCCCAATAACGGGGCTTGGAGCAAGGGAGAGGCTGCCTCCTCGGACAGCACTGTTTTGACGGCCTCTATGGATGGGAGGAAGACTGCCTTAAGCTATAAGGTGGATGTCAGCCAAGTAGCAGCCGCCCAGGTCAGTAAATCTGAGCAGTTGAATGCTGATGAACTCTCTGGTTTTAGTGTTGGCAAGAACAGCTTGCAGTTGCAGGCAGGGGGAAAAACCGTCACCATAAGCGCCGACATTACAGAAACAGATACGAACCAAAGCGCCTTAAGAAAAATAGCTACGGCCATCAACGGAGCCAAAAGCGGGGTTACCGCCACAGTATCCACGGAAAACAACAAAGCCACCTTGGTTCTGAGTGGCCAATCTGGAGAAAAGAATGCGTTCAGCCTATCAGGCGATGCAGTGGGAGCCTTGGGTCTGAACAACACCCAAGAGGCCCAAAACGCCAAGTATTCTGTGAACGGTATTCAAAAGACCTCCGACACCAACTCGGTGAAGCTTACCCAGGAAATCACTGCTCAGCTAAAAACGGCTGGAACAGCCAATGTTTCCGCCAAAATCGATACAAAATCGGTTAAGGATTCCATTCTGGCCTTTGCAGAGCAGTACAACACAGCCATCAGCGGCATAAACAAGCTGCCGCAAAGCACCCAGGCGTTCAGGTTACAATCAGGCTTTAACGTTTCCAATTACAACAAGAGTCGCTTATCGGGGATCGGGATCACAGTAAAGGCCGACAAGACCATCCAAGTAGACCAAAGCAAATTGACAGCAGCTCTGGAAAAGAATCCAAGCGCTGCCAAGCTCGTAGTCAACAGCTTTGCAAGCACAGCAGAAGCCGGTGCTACAAACGCACTGAGGACAGACAAAAACAGCTTGATGAGCCTGATGAATCCATTTTCAGCCATGGGCTCTGGCAGCCCCTCCGGCGTAAACGGATATGTTTTTGATATGAGAATGTAACAGAATTTATCAACCCTAATTTTGACAGGCAGTCATTAGAAAGTGCGCGGTGTAAGATTGGGCTATTGGATATTCTCCAGTAGCCTTTTTTCGTGTTCGTCCATTACTACGCTTGGTCTTTGTATTCCAAGTTTCATCAGCATTTTGAGTCTCGTTCTTACTTTCTTCCATTGCTTCCATTACATAGCTAAGGATTACATCATGAGAAACAAGCAATCGGTTCACCTCCGTCTGGCTGTAGTTTTGGGAAACGGCGCAAAAAAAGCACCTCCACAAGGAGATGCTTGGTAGTGACTTGGTTTAAGGATAATTTTCCTAATTCCTTGGTTGTTGCTGTTATTGACAACTAAAGGTGTTGCTCATTTTCTTCACTCTATATCCATTTCCATTTCCATTCCGGCACCTTCCCATCCATTCGGACGTTGTAAAAATCCCAACTTTTCATAGAATCCCTCTTTCCCCTTTGCACACATAAGGCATAAGGATACAGATGTTCCAGAAATGCTTGTTTCTCTCACATACTGGATTAGTCTATTGACCATGTTGCTACCTATACCTTCTCCTCGATATTCCGGTAAAACCCATACATCATTGATATAGAAGAAAATCGCTGCATCACCGAGTAAACGTGCAATTCCGACTATCTCGTTGTTTTTTATTGCGGCAATAGAAAACAACTGATGAGTAAGTGACCGTTCTGCTTGTTCTTTTGTAGTTAAAGGGTCTCCCATTTTACTCTCAAACGTGACATAATCATCTGCTGTCAATATATTCTCTTTATACTCTATATCCATTAGCACTACCTCCCATTATATAAATACACTTTACAACCCAACAAAACAACATCATAAAGAAAATTCCCATACGCTAAACATCAAAGCGTTTATTTCGGAAATAAAGCAGCAAATCAAATCCAACCATGATAAGGTTCAATATGTAAAAGAACAAGACATAGGTAGTATTACCAGCCAAGAGCTTCGAGGTAATCCCGCAAATATAACCAAAGAAAATAAAGCACAAAAATAGAATGCTCTTTCCTTTGGCCGATCTCGACTTCCATGATTTATAAATGGATAAAGGCCAAGAAATCCCAAAGCAAATGACCATACAAGCCTCAAAAATTGAACTCATGTAACAATTCCTCTCTTAAGTCGATTGCAATCGTACCGATCTTTTTACTCCAATTCCCACTCAAAAATATTCTGATAGACATTCAAAACCGACGGTTTAATCTCGCCCTTTACCCGCTGATCTGTCAGGATAGCTGACTTACGAAAGACCAAGCTGATACAAGGCAGCTCGTCTGCAAGATGGCGCTGAATTTCCCCGCTGACTTCCCGAAAAGAAGATTCTGTGGGAGAATTAAAAGCCAAACTTAGGAGGCTGTCCAAGTGGTCATTTCTATAATTAAAAAAGTTCTTTCCGGCTATCTGTTGAATCTGAGGCAAACTCTCGTCGGCGCCTTTCTCTTTGTCTCTAGTAGCGCTATGAGTGGAACCCTGCGGTGCCGCTGCATTAGTAGAATGAAAAGCAAAGCTAAGATCCGGAACAACAGACAGGTTAAAACCACCAAAGAAAAGCTCATAGTCGCCCCCTTGAATGGCTTGAGCGTATTCTGCGAAGGATTTTTCCTCCACCTCCACAAAAAATCCAATCCCGGCCAAGTTCTCCTTAAGAAGCTTGGCTATTTTCATGCGTTCCTCATTTTCCGAATTCACCAAAAAGCGGAAGGACAGATCTGTCCCCCATTCACTTTTGACTTCGTTCAACAGTTCTTTGGTCTTCTCCAGATCAAAGTCCTGTTTGCTTACAGTCGGCTCAGAAAGCCAGGAACTAGGGCTAATTAAGGAATAGGTACGTACAGCATGGTTCAGGTAGACTTCGGAGATAATCTTATCCATAGGCAAAGCTGAGGCTATAGCTTGTCGTATGCGCTTATCATTGAAGATCTCTACATTAAAATTAAACCCGATGAAATCCACGTAAGTACTTACATACTCATGAAGGCCAGTTTCCTTTGTGCCCCTGTACTTCCCCCATTTCACAAGCTCCGAGGGGATTATATCAATGAGACTCTGATCAAACGCGTACAAATCTGTTGTCCCATCCGCCGTAATGATGACCTTTATATCCTTAATCTTGGATTTTTCCTTAAAAGTCGTTTCTGAAGCGGTCAAGCGCAGTTCCTTTAAGTTTTCAAAGCTGTCAAATTTATAAGACCCATTCCCACTGGGAAAGGAACCACTTCCTGTTAGCCCATCGCCTTTGGCATTTTTAAAGTAATGCTCTGGTATCAAAGGAAAGGTCAAGAGGTAGGCGCTAGCTCCAAAGGGTTGTGAAAAGGTCAACGTAATGGTTTTTTCATCAACGATGGAATATTTTTGCAAGTTTCGGACGGCCGACTTATATAAGGTCTTTTCTCCGGCGTTTCTAATCGTCTCCAAGGTATAGGCAAAGTCCTTGGCCGTAAGCTTTGTGCCATCATCCCAAAAGAGATCCTTCAATCGAATGGTCATATTCATACCGTCTGCCGATAAATCATAGCTTTCCGCTAGATTGGGCACCGGTTTCAATTGCTCGTTCAAGGTAAACACAGGCTCAAAAATCAGCTTCAAAATCGCATCTACAGAGGAATCCTCATTTAAAATGGGGTTGAAGCCTCTTGGTTGTCGCATTGTCAGCCGTAAATAATTCTCTTTAATACCTAAGGGTTCTTCCACTTCTGTAGTTGTAGCCACAGTGGTAGCCGTAGCTGTGCTTGGATTCGCAGCCCCAATGCTTACAACCAGCAACAGTCCAACCGCAAGGCTTCGCTTGGCATTCTTAAGCCATTTTCTAACATTTTGCATTTCATCTTCCCCTATCTGTACCCGTCTTTTATCATTAACCAAGCCGTCATCATTCTACTATATAAACCTTCCGATTTTCGCTGCGGTGATCAGCACTTGATAAATCTGTATATCCATCTTAATTTTTTTTATGTAGCGATCCGTTTCGCCAAAGGGAATTTTATTCAATTTATTCTCTTCGCTTGAATAGGCGCGGTTATTTAACCAGTTGCCTACATTGCCGCTCCCAGCGTTATAGGCGGCCAAAGCAGTAGCCAACTCGTTATCATACTGAGTCAGGAGCTTTCGGAGGTAATAACAGCCGATGTCTATATTCAAGTCAGGCTCAAAGATCTTCTTAAAGGAAAAATCCTCAAGCCCCATTTCCCCCGCCAGCCAAACGGCGGTAGATTCCCGAAGCTGCATCAGCCCGCAGGCATCCTTTCTGGAGATCGCCTTGGGATTGAAACTGCTTTCCGCCCGAATCACGGCATAAATCAAGGAAGGCTCTAAGTTATATTTATTTGCAGCAAGACTGATTTCAGTATAATATCGCAGAGGATAGCGCAGGCAGACGAAAAGAACCGCCAATAAAAAAGCGCATAGCAATAGCAGTCTTCGCTTATATCGATGCATTCAGTATTCTCCTTACTTGTTGGTACAGATCGGACCTATTCCCATTATTTTCAATAACATGTGTGGCATATTGTTTAAGCTCCTCATAGGGAAGCTGATATCGTGTTCGTTGCAAGGCTTCCTCCCGGCTGATTCCATCCCGTTCAAAAATCCTCCGAAGTCTGATTTCCTCGTCAGCATAAACCACCCATACCCGGTCGCAATAGTTGTGTATTCCCGCTTCAATCAGAAGGGGCGCTTCAATGACAATCTTTTTATAGTAATGCCGCACCTCGTCAACAGTGGCCCACATCTGTTCTTTGATGTGATAGTGGGAAATCTTGGTCAAAACTGAAAGCTTTTTGGGATCATTAAAAACAATTCCTGCCAGCTTTTTCCGGTTGATGCTTCGGTCAGGATTCACAATTTGCGTGCCAAAATATCCAATGATTTCATCATATGCATGCTGTCCGATTTCCATAACCGCTCTGGAAATCTGATCCGTATCAATGCGGTAAAACCCCTCTTCTTCCAGAAGGGTTCCTACCGCCGACTTTCCACTGCCCATGTTGCCAGTTAGTCCGATGAGCAGCATTTTGTTTTCCAGATTATTTTTTGCTGAACTGTTCTTTTCTAGTTTATTCTTATTTAGGTTATTTTTTTCTAGGGTATTCTCTCTAAGACTATTCATTTGCATTTCACTTCACCAAATACCAGTTTTCACCACTGTGTACTGTTACTGACAGCGGCATATCAAAGTTTTCCATTTCTTCCTTCAAAAGCTTACTCACCTGGGCTTGCTCCGTCTTTTTTACCTCCAGCAGCAATTCATCATGCACCTGTAAGATCAGCCGAGAAGCAAGGCCCTCGTCCTTCAAGCGCTTGTGAACCCGTATCATAGCAATCTTAATGATATCAGCTGCCGTGCCCTGAATCGGCATGTTCATGGCCACTCGCTCCCCAAAGGAACGCTCGTTAAAATTACCAGAAGCCAACTCATTGATCGGTCGGCGCCTTCCGTATAGGGTGCTTGCATAGCCCTTTTCCTTGGCCTCCTTGACACTGCCTTCCAAAAAGCCGGCAATGCTGGGATACTTTTCAAAGTAGCTTTTAATGTATTTCTCCGCTTCCTTGACACCGATCCCCAAGTCCTGGCTGAGGCTGTAGGCCTGCATCCCGTAGATAATACCGAAATTAACGGCCTTTGCATTGCGCCGCTCCTGCTCGGTGACAAATTCATATTCCACGTTAAAGACCTGGGAAGCCGTCAGCCGATGAATGTCTATCCCATCTCGAAAGGCCTGGATCAACACGTCATCCTTCGCCATATAAGCCAAAACCCGAAGCTCAATCTGGCTGTAATCCCCATCGGCAAAAACAAAGCTGTCATCGGAGGGAATAAAGCATTGACGGAGCTTCTGGCCGATTTCCATGCGGGCGGGAATGTTTTGAAGATTCGGTTCCGAGCTAGAGATCCTACCGGTGGTTGCTACTGTCTGATTGAAGCTTGAATAAATCTTTCCATCCTGTAAAGCAGCAAATAAGCCGTCCACATAGGTGGATTTTAGCTTTGTATAGCTGCGGTACTCTAATATTTTTCGAATGATGGGGTGCTTTCCGATCAGCTTATCCAGCACTTCTGCTGAGGTGGAATAACCTTGCTTGGTCTTTTTACCAGCTTTAAGGCCTAGCTTTTCAAAGAGGATTTTTCCAAGCTGCTGCGGGGAATTGATGTTAAAGGTTTCATCCGCATAGAAATAGATTTCCTCTGTCAAGACCGCAATCATCTTAGAAAGCTGCTCCCCATACTCTTGTAGCTTCTCCACATCCACCCGAATACCGATCTGCTCCATATCCTTCAAGACCGCGGCCAAGGGCAGCTCAATTTCATAATACAGCCTGTCTTGCCCGTTTTCTTTGAGCTTTTCATTCATCATATCATAGGTTTTATAGACTACGTAGGCGTGCAAGCAGTGGTATTCCATCAGTGCCCCGCTCCCCTGCTCCTTAACAGCGGCTAAAACCTCTTTTTTAGAGGGATAGATTTCCTGCAAGAAGCGATCAGCAATGTCGTCGTATTCATAGTTTTTGGAGGAGTCTAAAATATAAGCAGCCAGCATGGCATCAAAGGCAAGGTGATTGACCTCAATTTGATAGCGATCCAGCACATGCAGCTCTTTTTTGGAATCCAAGGTAATTTTCTTGACCGAAGAAGCAAAGAAGGGCCTTAAGGCTTCCAGCACAGAGGCGCTACAGTCTTCAAGCACAAAGCCATCATTTCCTTCATAAGAAAAGGACAGCGACAACCGCTCATCATAAACAAAGGAACAGAAGGCCACCATTTCCTGACTGCACAGGTTCTTGACCAGATCCTCCAATTCATCAGGGCTTACTTGTGCATAGACTTTGAAGTTTTTGACCTTGGCTTGGCTGGAGCCTTGGTATAGACCTTGGCCTAGATTCAAGCCCTGACCCTGTCCTAGGTCTAAGCCTTGACCCAAGCCTTGGCCTTGTCCTAAACCTTGATCCAAGCTCTGATCTTGACTCAGGCCTTGATCAGATCCTTGACTGGAGCCTTGGCTTGCTCCTTTGTCATATTTTTGACCATGTTCTTGACCCATTCCTTGGTTTTTTCTTTCTGCCATAAAGCGTGGATACAAACTCTTGAACCCAAGCCGCTTAATTTCCTCAAAGGCTTCGTCATTCAATAAAGCATTGTGAAAAGCCCCATCTCCCGCCGCTCCTTCGTAAGCCTTTGGGCTTAGTTCCACTGGGGCTTCCAAATAAATTTCTGCCAGGGTGCGGCTTAATCTTGCCTGCTCTTCATAGGTGATCAGACTTTCAGAAAGCTTTTTGCTCAGTTCATTTTTGTTAGCTTGGTTTTGTTGCAACACATTTTCCAGGGAGCCATAGGCTTGAATCAGCTTAAGCGCAGTCTTCTCACCAATCCCTGGCACTCCTGGGATATTATCAGAGGTATCCCCCATTAAAGCCTTCACTTCAATGAATTGTGTGGGCTTAAGTCCATACAACTCTTGAATACTAGCCAAATCGTAATCCTCAACCGTGGTTTTCCCTGCCTTAGTCTTTGGAATGCGAAGGCGAACGCGCTCATTCACCAACTGCAACAGATCTCTGTCGCCGGACACCAGAACCACCTGCGTATCCTTCTCAGCTGCCAGCCGAGACAAGGTACCAAGCACATCGTCAGCTTCGAAGCCCCCAACTTCATAAATATCCAGCTTCATCAATCGAAGCAAATTTTTCAGCAAGGGAATCTGAGGCCTCAATTCTTGGGGCATTTCCTTTCGATTCCCCTTATAGCCATCGAAAAGCCCATGCCGGAAAGTCGGCTGAGGCAAGTCAAAGGCAACCCCAACATAATCAGGCTTTTCCTCATCACAAAACTTAAAAAAAATACTTAAAAACCCAAACACAGCATTGGTAAACTCCCCATCCTTATTGCTCAAGATCGGGAGGGCATAAAAGGCTCTATTAATGATACTATTTCCATCAATCAATAAGACTTTTTTCATTGGGAACCTCCATTTTTGCCTCTGGCGCACTCAAATCAGAAACGGAAAAAGCGCTCTTTGCTTTTTCCATATATCCTCCGTTAAATCCATGAATTGTTGTGTAATTCTTAGTCAGTCTACAAATACTATATAATAAAGAGAAGGTGCCAGAACACCTTCTCCACTTCCTATTCGCCTGTATTGGCCTTGTTCTTGTGTTGGTATGGATTTTAACACAGCTTTTTCAAAGTGTAAATGGTTCTTTGAAAAATTCACCATAAACCTATGTACGGTTTAGGTTCGTCAAAAAGCTGATCATGGGCTGGGTTTACGCCTTCCGTATTTGAATTGACATTAAGTCCCAGTAAGGTATAATGGGTTTAAATTACGTAAGACATCCAATAAAAAAACGTTTGGAGGTAAGAAAATGAAGCTTTTACGTTTGTCAGGGGTATTGGCTCACCCAACATCCTTTCCAAGCCCTCATGGGATCGGTGATCTGGGAGAAGGAGCACGATTGTTCATTGACTTTATGAAGAAAGCAAAGCAAGCCATTTGGCAAATTTTGCCCATAGGCCCCACCAGTTTCGGTGATTCTCCTTATCAAAGCTTTTCCACCTTTGCCGGTAATCCCTTGCTTATCAGTCCAGAAATTCTGGAGGAGGAAGGGTACCTGCCGAAGGGAATCTGTGACGAACTCCGCTGTAAGAGTTTAGGGGAACTAAGCCAAGCAGAGCCGAAGCCCAATGAAGAAACGCGAAATGAAGAAAAGCGAAGAAAGTTTGATTACAGCACGCTAAGCTTTGACCCCCGGGCTGTTGATTATGGCACGGTTATTAATTATAAGAATGAGATTTACAAAATCGCCTTCGGTAACTTTGCAGCCCACAGAACAAGCGCCCAAAACAAAGCATATGAAGCCTTTTGTCAAGAGAACAGCTTTTGGCTTGATGATTTTGCGCTTTTTATGTCTCTTAAAAACTACTTCATCAAGGAAAGGGCAGGCACTTTTGAAACAGCAGAGTATAAAAGCTTCAAGCTGAAAAACAAAAAATATCTGACTGATGCGCAATGCGATGATTATTTTTACGGGGCAGCCTGGTCCTCCTTTCCGGAGGATATTGCAAAGCACAAGCCGGAGGCCGTCCGCCAATGGACGGCGAAGCTGTCAGAGGATATTGCATACTTTAAATTTTTGCAGTATGAGTTTTTTTGTGAATGGGGAAAGATCAAAAACTATGCCCATGAAAACGATATCACCATCATGGGGGACATCCCCATCTTTGTGGCCATGGACTCCTCCGATGTCTGGGCAAATCCTGAGCTGTTTTACCTGGATGAGGAGGGTTTCCCAAGCAGTGTTGCGGGTGTGCCTCCCGATTATTTTAGCGAAACCGGTCAGCTTTGGGGAAATCCGCTTTACAATTGGCCCATCCACAAAAAAACGGGTTACGACTTTTGGATCAAGCGCATTCAAATGTCCCTAAAAGATGTAGATATCTTAAGGATAGATCACTTTAGGGGGTTTGAATCCTACTGGTCGGTTCCGTATGGTGAAAAGACCGCCATCAATGGGAAATGGGTGAAAGGACCTGGCCATGACTTGTTTGACCATATCAAGGCAAAGCTGGGAGACTTGCCGATTGTGGCTGAGGACTTGGGCATCATCACCAAGGAAGTCGAGGCCCTTCGGGACGAGTTGGAATTGCCAGGAATGAAGGTTCTGCAATTTTCCTTTGACTGCAAGTCCATAAACGCCTATCAAATTCACAATTTCAAAAGCCCCAACACCATCGTTTATACCGGCACCCACGACAACGACACAACGCTTGGCTGGTACCAAGCAGAGTCGGATGAAATCAAGGATCACTTCCGCCGCTACATGAACGTCTCAGGTGAGGATCCAGCCGGAGATTTAATGCGCCTGGCCTTTTCTAGCATTGCGGACTATGCCATCGTACCCATACAGGATGTATTGCGCCTGGACTCAGAGGATCGCATGAACATTCCAGGAAAGCAAGGCGATTGCTGGCAATTTCGCTTCACCCAAGACATGCTTCATGAGAACTTAGCCAATGAGCTTGCGTATCTTTCAAAGCTGTTTAACCGTCTGAGAGAAAAGGAAGACGAAGAAGACACGACACAGACAGAAGCAGTTGAAGCATAGGCAAAAATCAAAAAGGCGTTGTATATACCCTCTTGCTGGTATATACAACGCCTTTTTCGTTGATCTTTATTTCTTAAATAACTCCGTCAAGCTCTTTTCCAAGTTGCTCATCAAAACGTCCGTCTCCAAATCATAGTAAAGATACTTAGAAACCTCCTCTTGAAAGCGGTAGCTAAACAAAGCATACTTCACGGTAGAAGGAGGCATCACCGCGTTCGAAATCAGCTTACGAAAAGCGTCCGTCTGAAACAGAGGGTACTTGGCGTTTACATCTGCATCCTGCATGACGATCTTGAGCGCCGGAACCTTGCCGGAAAGAGCCAGTTGCTTCTGAGCCTCGTTCCCTGTCAAAATCTTCAAAAATTCCAACGCTAAGTCCTGCTTTTCGCTGTAGGGGCTGATGCAAACAAGCTGTCCTCCAATCAAATCCACTCCTGAAGGCCCATTATGAGGCAGTGGAGCGATCGAAAAAGCGGCCCGTAAAGCGGAGCCTTCCATGGTGTTCCAGTATTCGGGCTTATTGCGCATAAAAAGAACCTTTTGGTTAGCAAACGCAGAGGCAGCCTCACCTCGATTCAAGGTAAAAAGCGCTTGCTTGTTCCCATCCAATTGATACAATTCCCTCAGTTTTTCAAAGGCAGCTTTGTTTTGATTGGAATTGACAACAATGTTGCCCTCCCCATCCAGTACTCTACCGCCATAGGAATACATCAAGCTTAAGGTTTGAAAAACAAGGTTGTCGGATACCTCTCCTGCAAATAAAATTCCTTGATCCACCAGACCAGAGCCTTTGGCATTGTTAGCAAGGGCAGTCAAATCGCTCCAAGAGGAAGGGGGGTGATCGGAGAGATCATTGCGAAAGAACAAAACGTCCAACGTAATTTCTCTAGGTATGCCCCAAAGCTTTCCGTTGTACCGTGCGCCTTCGATGCCCACATAGCTGTTGGGGGAAATCCCTATGTTCACAGCCGCACTGTCAAGCTCCAACAAATATCCCTTTTCAGCGAACTCCGCACACCAAGTCAGATCCAATTCAAAGAGATCAAAGTCTGTACCAGTTCCCAGCTTAGAATATGAAATCAAGTTATAATAGGCACTATCCGTAAATGCATACTCTTGCAAATCCACGTAAAAGCTTTGATTTTCGGCATTCAGCTTGTCAATCAGGCCTTTGGTGGTTCCGGTTTGGTCTGCAAGGGCAGCAAAGGTAAGAATCGGACGACCCTTAGCCAAGTCCTCCTCTGGTATCACCACAGGGGGCCTGACCATAGAAGGAGGCCTCTCCTCCTTTTTAAAAGGATTGTTTTCGACCACGGCATCTTTGAATTCTCCGACCTTTTGCATCACAAATTGAACCTTATCGTTTTCCTTGACCTTATTGTACGTATCCTTTACCTGATCACAACCCATCAGCATACCGAGCATACTCAGCACAATCAGCAAAATAAACCCTGTCTTGAACTGCCGCATCTTAACCTCCAATAGTATACAGTCCTGAACGCATTCAGGCTACATCATTCAATTCCTATTCACTATATTCAAGCCTTGCAAGTTCCCATTCACTTTGTGGTAAGAATTTTGATGATTTCATCATAGCTAGATCCAAAGGGAATCTGTCGTTTGCCAGTATAAATCTTACGGCTATAGCCCTGATCTACCACATAGTCAACAAAATCCTTGCCATCCTTCACCAATCCGTACTGCTCCAAAATCTTTCCCACAGTAGAAGTGGCGCTGCCATAAGGAATCGTAATTTCAAAATATTCCGTTGTCAGCATACCAGAAACCTGAAGGGGATTGCTTGAGGGCTTAGCCGCTGCTGTAGGCTTCGGTTTAGTAGTCGCAGCTGGAGTTGGCGTTACCACAGGCGCTGGTGTACTTGTCATTATCGGAGGCACAAGCGTTTCCACAGGTATTGGTGTATCAGTCTCTGCCAGGGGCGCAGCTGTTGCAAGAGCTTCTGGCGTTGGCATTACCAACGGCGGATTTTGCGTTGCGGATTCTGTAGATGCCGAAGCTATTGGTTCTGAGGCTATTGGTTCTGAAGCAATTGCTTTAGAATCGGTTGACTTCGAATCAGTTGACTCCGAAGCTTTCAGTTCCAAAGCTTGAGGTTCCAGCTTTATCTCTCCCGCCTCTGCACTTGCTAATGTTTGTACGACAAGATCCTGCCCATCATTAGTAGCCTCCAAGGTCGCTGCACTTCCGTCAATCTCTGCACTGTCCTCAGTCTCTTTTACCAAGGAAAGATCCTCCTGGTTTTGCGTTGGAATGAAAGTCATCCCTAGCTGTTTCGCTTTTTCAATAATCTCCTCGTCGTTCCCAAGACTCTTTTGCTCCGCTATCGTCTCTGCAGAAACCATACCTAAGTCCTTTGCACGAGAAATAATTTGCTGATCAGTCAGCTGGTCGGTCAAAGACGGCTTCTCTTTTTGATTCGGAAGAAGGCCAAAACCCATCAGCATATAGAGAAAAACGCCAAGACTAACAAAACCGATACCAAGTCCAAGCATTAAATTTCTAAATTTCATGAATACGCCTATTCCTCCCTTTTCACAAAAAAGCTCTCCTTCAGAGCTGCCTTTAAACTCATTCGTTCGACATCTATTTTCTTCCTAATTTTCCAAGATCAATAATCAACTTTACTTCCCCTTGTCCGATCCCCAGTGTCTTTGCCATTTCACTATAGGACATCCCCTTCTTTTGCATAGCGATCACATCTTTATACCGCTGATTGTTCAGAAGAGTAGCCGCATTAGCAGAACTGCCTCCGCTCGCAGCTAGCTGGTTTTCTTTTTTAAGGGGTCGGGCTGCACCTGTAGCATCCGTAACAGAACGGTTTCTATCCGCCTCAGAACGAGCAGAGGAGGTTGAGTGAGCAGCTTCAAAAACAGAAGAAAAGGAAGAGGGCACAGAACCAGGCTTACGATCCTTTGATTCATTGATTTGAACATCCACTTTGCCCAGTAAATCACCTTTCTTCTGATCCACAAGAGAATACAGAAACAGTAATTCCTGATACTTAGATTCCAGTTCAGTCAAAACTTGCTCTGAAGTTTTTTCTATTTCATCAATAGTCAGTTCTGCTTCATTGACGGAATGATGAATCGCTTCGATGGTGTTATTGACATTCAATCCAGACAGGTCATCCGTGGAATTGTTTTTTTGTACCTTCATGGATATCAGAGCTACCACAATCAAAACGATTCCTATAAGAACCGTAATGAATACAACAATCTGAAAAGTATCCAACTTAAACACCTCGCTGTACTCATACACTAAAATCATAAAAGCTGTCGCTGTTTTTAGCGGCAGGCTTTTTTTCTTTTATCTCATTTTTTTCATTCGACCGCTTTTGGGAGGAACCCCCAGAATTTTTATTTCTGCCGTCTCTATTGATGGCTTGCTCCTCAGATTTGTTTGTTTCATTTACATGCTGCTCTTTTAGATCGACCCCTTTTTTAAAATGCTCCGCAAAATGATGTTGGGCTGCTTGCGCTCGAGAAGGATCATGGTGAGCTTGGGAGGTTTCAGCGCTTCTTTGAACCAGTATTTGTAAATCCACAGGACGAATGGACAAAGAGACACCTCCTAAATATATGGTTGAATACTAACTTTACCTTCTTTGTTTATAAGGACACAGTTTTGTATGTCATCACGAATAATCATTACTGCGTTTCCGATCATGACTTTCACACCAGGACGAATAATCCCTCTTACACTGATCTTGCTTTGCTTGTTGCCCTCCAGATCGTTGAGAAGATCGTTAATGCTACTTTGTAAGGAAATAATTTTATCCCGGCTCAGTTTTTTAGAATTAATTGCCTTTAACAAAATATTTTTCTTGTCCTGAGGCAATTCGGCTATGTTCCCAGCGGATAGCATATTTACAATCTTTACTTGATCATCATATGCTTTCCGGCTCTTCTCTAATTCATTTTTCAGTTGGTTGTAGAGATCCATTTCTTTGGGCATATGCCCGATTTGGATTTCAGTTGGAGTGGCCATGGTGGAGCCTATATTTTTCGCTTTCAAGCTTCTGCCGACCAAAAAGCTGCCCCCAACCAAAAGACCCTTCTTGCCATCCACATCCAGGTTGCCGCCGCAGCTAACCGTGCTGTGCAAAATACTGTCGGCTACAATATCACCTCCGGCAGTAATCTTACTGCTTTCAATAAACTTAGCTGTGATATTGCCCCCTGCTTCAATCTCGGCTCGGTCGGATCCCTGAATTCCGCTGTACAGGAAAATATGTCCATCCGATTTCAACTTAGCGCCTTCAACAACACCATATACTTCTATGTTCCCCACAGCCTTAATCACAAAGCCTGTCAAAACCGTACCCTTAATCATAATCGCACCGTTAAAATCAAGATTGCCTACGGAGTTGTCCACGTTCCCTTTAATTTCTAAAACAGGGTTGATACTAACCTTTTTATTCACATATAGAATCTGACCATCAAAAGCAGCATATGCACTGAGTTTATCGGAGGAAATAGTCACGCCCTTACCAGCAGGCATGGGTGGAACTGGTTTACCGGCCTTCGCATTAACAGGCCTGCCAAAAACATCGCAGCCATTGGTTCCTTCCGTGGGTGGGATAGCAGAAACGAGCAGTTGATTGGTCGTTGCCATCTTAACAAGTCCGAGATCTCTAAAATCTACCTTACCAGTATCTAAGACCTTGGGGGAGGCTGGTTTACTGGCCGTGTCAAAATGGAACTGCAGGCTACCGTCTGTACCGTTAATCGGATGTTCACCATGGGCAATGGTAAGTTTTTGATTATATGTCTTGCTTTCTACAAAGCGCTTGATATCATTTTTTATGATCCCAAAGCGGATTCCGGCTGCTTCAATCGCTTTCATCACATCATCAAAATCCAGAGCCTTGCCCCCTCCGCTTGGAGGTGTAAAGCGTATGCTCGCTTGCATGTGATCAGCCGTTGTTTCAACGGTAACGGTTTCGTCCTTGGCATCCATTTGTTTGAAGGACGTTGTCGCGGAAATCCTTTTTTCAATGTGTGGGGCTTGATCCTTAAAAATTTCGTTCATGGCAGTAAAATCCATATCAGCGATATTGTATTTTTCTAGCAGCTCCATAACTTGCTTACGTGTAATTTTCTCTGCGCCCTCTACATTATCAATAATGATATAAGTACCATCAACCCTTGGTTCCAAATTGACCTGAGATCTTTTACTTTCCATTTTCCTCACCTCAATTAAAATATAAACTCTATGTCTGTATGTAGATCATGAAAAAAATAAGATTTCTTTATGTCTTCCCAGTTTGTTTTGTAGTCTGCCAATGGCCTTGCTGTGAATTTGAGAAATGCGGGATTCGGAAACACCCATGATGTGACTGATTTCCTTTAAGGTCAAATCCTCGTAATAATAAAGGGATACGACCTTCTTTTCCTTTTCTGATAGGCCGTCTATGGCTTTAGCGATCATATCAGCGATTTCCTGCTTTTCAAATACACGCTCTGGTGTCTCAGCATTGGTAGTTTGATGGCAATCCGAAGTGATATCACCGTTTTGCTGCAAATACTCGTCTAAAGATAGAAGGCTAACGATGGAAGATTTTTTTTGGATTTCCACGACTTCATCAACTGAATAATCTAATTTTTTTGCAAGCTCCTTGGCGGTGGGCTCCTGCCCCAAATCAGAGGAAAGCTCCGCATAGGCCTGATCTAATAACTTTCCTTTTTGCCTCAAGGAGCGGGGCACCCAGTCCATCTTGCGGATGTTGTCGATAATAGAGCCCCTGATCCGCAAAGAAGCATAGGTTTCAAACTTGATTCCTTTTTTGACATCAAATTTATCAATGGCATCTATCAAACCAAAAATCCCATAGCTTACTAAGTCTTCATAGTCTACATATTGACCTACATGCATGCTCAGTCTTCCCGCAATGATTTTTACAAGAGGCGCATAGTTTAAAATCAAGGCTTCCTTGACGTCCTTGGTTTTAGTTTCGGAATATCTCAGCCAAATCTTTTCAGCGTTTTCACACATATCCATTGGAAACACCCCTTAGTATAACTCTTCTTCCTTTTCATTCTCTTGCCCACTCTGGATTTCATCCTCTTGTTCATGTGAAGGCAAGTCATTACCATACGCCGACTGATCTCCCTGGGCATCAGGCACACTCAAGTCAGCCTTTTCACTCGTATCTTGGACGTTCTGATTCACAAAGACCTTACTCATCAGGTATGCTTTAATAATCAGACCAAAAAAATAAAAAGCAATGATAACGATAATGAGACTAAAAGATATACGCATTGGGTCAATCCGCATGAGGAGCCCAAAAGCAGTAACAACAAAAGCAGCAAAGATTGACAGATTGATTTGAAGCTTCTCCAGCATACATTCACCTGATTTCCAAAAAAATTAGAGGGTTTTGATTCCAAACCCTATCGTCTTAATCACAAAACGTCCGTCCTCCGAGTAAAGCTCAACTGTCCTTCCAAAATTGGCCCCCACATCTTTGGCTAAGAGAGGTATGTTCAATTGGTTCAGCATTTTGATGGTCGCCTCAACATTACGATCACCAATCCTCATACTTTCATTGGTTGAGTTGATAGCGAACATTTGAGCGCCGCCAGCAATCTTGGCTTTCAAAAGATGTTTTGAAGCCCCCAATCGAACCATGTCATTCACTAAGCGGATAATGGCAGTGTCTGCGAATTTAGCTACGTTTGAGTTATTTTGAATCTGAGTGCTGTCAGGAAGCATGATATGAGCCAGTCCGGCAATCTTATGCGTTGCGTCATAAAGTGCGATACCAACACAGGAGCCCAGGCCCAGAGTCGTAACAGAATATGGACACTTCACCGCCAGCAAATCAGCCATACCAACAATTTTCATATTTTCATTCATATTAGTTAACTCCCAAAGCCGTAAAGATCGTCGATAGAGAAGGCATATCTGGTATAAGCAAGAAGAATCCACTTACATCCGTACCATCCGTCTTAAAAATCGATTCGATAAGCAATATTCTGTCGGCAACCTTACCATATTCGATAGCGGGAACACTTAATATAGCATTAGCCATATCAATAGAAATATACGGTACAGAGGGCTTGAAAAACTTTTTTGTAAAGCTAGCTAAGGAAGCGAGGTAGGAACTGGTCAGAATATTGCCAATTTCGGTCAGAGCAGACAGTTGAAATTCATCGAAGCCAAACTCTGTGGTAACCTGCCTGCCTACAAGGTTCGTAACCATCAGCTTCGCCGACTCAATGGTCATGACAAACATCATGATCCCGTTAATATCGCCGGATAAGTTTACAAGAATACCAACAACGCTTTGTTCCGGCCCTCCGATCGTGTCAGCCAAATCCTTAAACTCTATAAAGCTTACGCTAGGTACATACATTCTAATTTTAATGTTCAGCATTTTAGCTAAGCTGGATACAGCGTTTCCCGAGCCTATGGTTGCGATTTCTCGTAAAACGTCCACCTTAATTCCGCTTAAAGGATTCACATGCATGACTATACCCTCCTTCTTTGCATCATTTTTCTTTGCTCATCAAAGATATACTTGACAATCTTCTCCTGTTCTTCGGCATTCATGTTTGTAAACTGCGCCTTATATTGGAACCTGTAGTTGGATTTAGGAAAGGTTTGTTTCACTAAAATTTTACCGACGGTGATGAGAAAATCATCATTTAACATAATAACTACCTTAAAGTTTACTTTATCTGGTACATCCTCGTTGCTGACAAAGCGGATTCCACCGCCGCTAATATCCTTTGCAATACCTTGAACGGCACTGCTTTCCACCCCGTCTTCGTTTAAATAGGTGAACTGAATGGGTAGCAAACAGTCAAAGCGGAAAAAACCTCTGCGCTGCTTCTTTTCCCCTCCCGAGGTCAGGTTCATAATCATAACATTAAACTGTTCCTCTTTTGTGTAACTTTCAATACGTGCATTAAATAAAATCATCCCGCCGTCCGTATACACAGTGATCACATAGTTTTCGACTAAAGGCAGCTTAATAATTTTTCCGTATGAAACAGGCATGTGAAGCATGAGCTGTTGTTTATTGATTACATGCTCTACCATACTTACATACGTTTTTTGATGGCTTGTGTCACGCTCAAAGGCGATTTCCACCCTGTCACCGGTTTTTATATTCTCGATCATAAAAAACCTCCTTTACCGGTTTATTAGTTTTGTCAGTCTTTTTACGAAGGATACAAAACCTGGCACTGAATGATCCTTGCCGTCGTCGGTCTTGTTCTTTTTTTGTGATGCAGCGTCCGGCTGATTCGCCTTTAAAGGGCTTAATATTCCCACCAAACCTTTTTTTGAATCCAGTTCTGCTTTATATTCAGATTCAAAATCCTGCCTGATCAAATGACGACTGATATTTAAAATTGCCTTTGCAGCCTCCGAGTTAGGAAAAAGAATTGAAAAAGGCTTTTGCTGTTTTACTGCCTTTATAATGGATGTGTCAAAGGGAATACTACCATAGCTATTAATCTCCAAATTTAAGAAACGCTTAGAGACAATGCTAATTTTTTTGTAGATTTCTAAACCCTCTGCCTGATCCTCTGCACGATTGACTACTAAGTATAAGTTTGATTCTAGGCCTTCGGACTGGACAGATTTGATAACAGTATATGCATCAGCGACAGAAGTCGGTTCAGGTGTAGTAACAATAATGGTTTTATCAGAAACCTGAATAAAGCTTAAAATTGCATCGGAAATGCCTGCACCCGTATCAATAAGGATATAATCTGCAAAGCTGTCGATATAAGACAGACTGTTAAACATCACATTCAACTGCTCATCACTAAGGTTTCTAAGTTCCACCAAACCAGAGCCTCCGGAGATGAGCTTTATCCCCATTGGCGCATCTGTTAAAATTTCATCTAGACTCTTCTCACCAAAAATAAAGTCTGATAACGTACACTTAGGAACGATTCCAAGTAAAACTTCAACATTAGCCAATCCGAAATCGGCATCTATGATTACAACACTTTTCTTTTGTATAGCAAGCTGTATCGCTAAATTCACCGTAAAATTACTTTTTCCTACGCCGCCCTTTCCACTAGTGATGGTAATCACTTTACTGGAAGAAGTTTTAGGTTTTGCGACAGTAGGACTTAATTGATCTATCTGAGTCTCCTGCATTTCAGAAGGCAAGACTTGTGCCTGTACTGGTATGGGAGACACTGCCTGATCCTGTGCCTGCGGTTGTACTTTTGGTTGAGGCACTGCATGTAAGGGAACTTGTGATAGCCGATCTGTAGTATCCGGCTTCTGAACAGGATCGTTTCCCTCTAGCTCGGCACGCAATTTCATCAAATCCCGAAGCTTGTTGGCTTGATCCATTCTATCCTCCATTTGCGGCTTAACCGCTTTTATTCAAAATCGCAAAAGTCTCCTTTGCGTAATAACTCATTTGAGGCTTACTGCACTTCATCTCTCGTGTACTACTCCTTGTTCACCTAAGCCAAGCAAAATCCTTGCTACCTTTTCCGGCTTGACAGGTTCTATATCTTCCGGCACATTTTGACCATTGGTCAAATAGGATATCTTCTTTTTTGTCAAGTAACACACGTTTAAAATCGCACCGTATGTGACTGTTTCATCTAGCTTGGTGAATATCAAATTAAATTCTGTTATCTTCGAATAGGTATTGATGATCCCTAACAGATCCTGAAGCTTCGTAGTTAAGCTCAAAACAAGATAAACACGCATCGTTGGTATGGCTTTTACAATTTCCGCCAAGTCGTTTAGATTTTCGGTATTTTTATGCGAACGACCAGCTGTATCAATTAAGATGACGTCACTGGTATTTTTCATATCAGTATAGCTCTTAAGCAGCTCGTCGGAATTATATATGACTGACACATTGATATTTAAAATTTCTGCATAGGTCTTTAACTGTTCAATTGCGGCAATCCGATAAGTATCGGCTGTAATCAAACCCACCTGCAAATCATCCTTAAGCACAAAATTAGAACTGAGCTTTGCTATGGTAGTGGTTTTTCCTACGCCAGTAGGCCCTACAAAGCCAAGCACCTGTGGGGAAGCGATTGTATTAGAAATACTTCGAGTTTGCACTTCCAGGTCCTCGCTGTTGCTTAAAATGTTAACTATAGTATTATATACAATCTTGACTATGAGATTGATATTGATTTGGTTTTCTTCTTCAATAACGTCCACAGATTCTAAGAGCTTTTGGGCAACTTCGGGTAAAACCTCTTGGGCAATAAGAGAATCATAGAAAAACTGTATCATACTGTTTTCATAAATCCGATCCTTTACGACCCGTTGCTGAGATACCGTAAGCTCGTTCTTGACCTTGCGCAGCATTTCTTCCGTTGAGTTCAGCTTAAACTGAAGACTCTTATACTTTTCCTGCTGTTCAATGAGCGCCCTGTGCTTGGCTTCGATTTCTGCTTTGGATTTTTTTTCTCTTTTTAACGTTTCAGCATTATTTGTTTCATCAAAAGCAGCGGTTACTTCAATATTGGATTTCTTCAAAAATCCGAAGAAGCCCTTCGGCGGTACTCGCTTAATACTTAAAATAAGTGCATTGGCCCCCAATTCGGATTTTACTTTAGCCATGGCCTCTTGCTCGGTCAGTGCCTCAAACTTTTTGATCTTCAAGTAAATCCTCCTTACGCAATGCTAACCATTCCAATGGATTGGACATCAGCAGAGGGTTCGATCTCATTGTAGGATATAACCGCCAAGTCGGGCGCAATCTGCTCAACCAAACGCTTGAAATAAATCCGAACGATGGGAGAGGTTAAAATGATAGGTTGAACACCCATACTCGTAAGCTTTGAGATTTCAGAGTTCAGCCGATCAAAAATCTGTTGCGTCAAGGTGGGGTCAAGGGCCAGATAAGAACCTTGCTCTGTTTGCTGAATATTTGCCATAATCTTCTGCTCAAGCTCAGGATCAAGGGTGATAACGGTGTTCACGGGGTTTTCAAAATACTTTCTGGTAATGGAGCGACGCAAAGCTTGACGCACATATTCCGTTAACATATCTGCATCTCTGGTTACTCCGGCATAGTCTGCTAAGGTTTCCAGAATGGTTACCAAATCTCGGATGGAAATACCCTCTCTCAGAAGATTGGCAAGAACCTTTTGAATCTCTCCGATGGACATAAGCTTTGGAATCAGTTCTTCGATCAACACATTATGGTTTTCCTTCACATTATTAACCAGATTTTGAACATCCTGACGGGACAGTAGTTCATGGAGGTGACTACGGATAATTTCTGTTAAGTGGGTCGCAATGATGGCCGGTGCATCTACAACCGTGTAGCCCAGGGCTTCTGCCCTTTCCCGTTGGTTTTCCGTAATCCACAGAGCCGGTAAGCCAAGATAGGGCTCAACAGTTTCGATCCCGTCAATTTCCTCTTCCACATAGCCTGGATTCATGGCCATGTAATGATCAAAGAGGATGTCTCCCTTGGCAACTTCCACACCCTTAATCATAATCTTATATTCATTAGGATTGAGCTTAATATCATCTCGCAGACGGATTACAGGAACAATGACACCCAACTCCAAGGCAATCTGCCGCCGAATCATAACCACCCGATCCAAAAGATCACCGCCTTGGTTCACATCAACCAAAGGGATAAGACCATAGCCGAACAATAAGAGAATAGGATCTACATTCAGAAGGGTAACCACATTTTCATGACGACGAATCTCGTCTACATCCGTATCCGCCGTGCTAACTTCCGCTTCAACGGCTTGAATTTTCTGCTTTTTGTCCATAAAGTAAGCCAGAACCATAATCGCAATGCCGAAAGGAATAAAGAAATACTTCGGAAGGGGTGTAAAAATCCCCAAGAAGGTAATCACAGCACCGGCGATGTAAAGGACTAAGGGATTACTAAAGAGCTGAATAGAAATCGTTGTACTGATTTCGGACTCGCTGGTAGCCTTGGTAACCAAAATACCAGTAGCAACAGAAATCAGAAGGGATGGAATGGAACCAACTAAGCCGTCACCGATGGTCATAACGGTGAAAAGCTTGGCAGCATCGCCCAGGGCCATTTTCGTTCCTGTAGCAATACCAGTACTTCCTAGGATCAAGCCACCAATAATGTTTACAAAGGTAATCAGAATACCGGCTATAGCATCCCCTTTTACAAATTTACTGGCACCATCCATAGCACCATAAAAGTTTGCTTCATCTTGAATTTTTTTTCGTCTGGCCTTGGCTTCTTGTTCATCAATGAGGCCTGTGTTTAAGTCGGCGTCTATGGCCATCTGCTTACCGGGCATTGCGTCCAAGGTAAAACGGGCAGTAACTTCCGCAACTCTTTCTGAGCCTTTCGTAATAACCATGAAGTTCACAATAACGATAATGACGAAAACAATAGCACCAACCACCATGGCACCGCCGGTGGCTACGTCACCACCGGAGACGAAGCTACCAAAGGTTTCGATGACCTTACCGCCGTAGCCTCGGCCTAGCATGGCTCTGGTGGAGGCTACGTTAATAACCAGACGGAACAAGGTAGTAATCAATAATACCGTAGGGAACATGGACATATCCAAAGCTTCCTTCGAATACAGGGCATTGAGAAGAATAACCAACGCAACGGTAATATTCAGCATAATCATGACGTCAATCAAGCTGGGGTTAAGCGGAAAGATAAAGCACACCGCAACTAAGACGATAAAAATACCTATAGAGGCTTCACGATATTTCATACCTATCCCTCTTTCTAACGCGTTTATCTATGTTCGATGAGCGTATTCTCATCGAATGTCTAAAACTATACAGCTTTATTTTTGAGCTTATAGACGAAGGCCAGAATTTCAGCAACGGCCTGATATAAATCCGGGGGGATTTCTCGACCGATGTCTACTGTAGTATATAGGGTTCTGGCCAGGGGTTTGTTCTCTACGATTTCCACACCGGCCTCTTTGGCCTTTTCCTTGATCTTCTTGGCTAAGAAGTCCACTCCCTTGGCAACCACCACAGGAGCTCTGGGGGATTCTTTATCATAGCGAAGAGCCACCGCAATATGCGTGGGGTTTGTAATAATTACATCTGCCGAGGGCACATCATGCATCATACGACGCATAGAAATCTCTCGCATTTTTTGCTTAATTTTGCCTTTAACTTGAGGATTTCCCTCTATACTTTTATACTCCTCCTTGACCTCTTGCTTGGTCATTTTGAGCTGCTTGGTATGTTTGAAGCGGGTGTAGACATAGTCAACGGCAGCAATAAAAACATACATCCATCCCACCAAAAGTCCAAGATCAATAGCCGTATTGGCAATATAAGCCATAGCTTGTACCAGGCCCATATCCAATAGCAAAGGAATTTGATCCATCTGCTTTTTCAGTGTCATATAAATGGCGATGACGATGATGCTGAATTTCAGCAAGGCTTTTGCCAAGTCTACCAACTTCGAGAAAGAAAAAAGTCTTTTGAAGCCAGAAAGCGGATTCAGCTTGCTAAACTTTGGTTTCAATGGCTTTAAAGTAGGATGCCAGCCCACCTGAATAAAGCTGACGATCAGGCCGCTAACCAATGCAACTACAAAAATAGGCATTACGATAAGTAACACCTTTGCAAACAATTCAAATATAAGCCTTGTAATGTAAGGCTTTGTGAAAATCATATTGGCATCTTGCGCTCGAGTCAAACCAGTATAGAACACTTCTATCATTCCGGAAATCATTGAAGGCGCAACAAAGCGCAACGTAAAGAATATGCCTAAAAACAAAGCCGCGGTACTAATTTCAGGACTTTTGGCCACCTGGCCTTCTTCACGGGCCTTGGTTTTTTTTCTGGCGGTTGGTTGTTCTGTTTTTTCGCCACCTTCAAAAAAGCCAAGGTTCATTTTTATAATCAAGGAGACATACCTCCCATAATTTTCATTACTGTTCTGTAAGATTCGTCAAAGGTATAACTGTAAATGCTACTGATAAGAGGTACAATATAGATGATAACAAACAAACCCACCAAAAGCTTTATGGGCATACCAACTACAAACACATTCATTTGTGGCACAGCCTTTACCAGAAGTCCCAGAGCAACGTCAACAATCAAAATGGATCCAACGACAGGCAAGGCAATTTGAATTCCTGTGGAATAAAATTTCAGTATGAAGTCTACAAAAATTTTTACGATTTTCCCATTTTCCAGCAAAATAGCAGAATTGATCGGGAGCGCTTCATAGCTATAAAAAAAAGCGGCTAAAATCGCATTAAGGCCACCGGATTGAACTAAAAAAATGGTAATAACAAGGTAAAACATATTTCCGAGTATTGGCACTTGAATTTGACTGAGCGGGTCAAAGACACTGACCATAGAAAACCCGACTTGAAAGTCCATAAGCTGTCCGGCAAAGTAAATCAAGGAAAAGAACATATACACGACAAATGCAAGAATAAAACCAACCGTAAACTCCGTCACCAGAATCGTGATATATGTCAGGACAGTTAAGTCACTGTAAGCCACTGTAATCTTACCCGAAGAAAATAATAAGTAAGAAACAAAGACCGAGAAGCCAATCTTAGCCTGAGTAGGAAAATTATTGCCAGTAAAAACAGGAAGAATCGTAATAAACCCGGCAAGCCTAACCAAAATTATAAAGTATAGGTCAAGCCGGTTATAGACATCAGTTAAAAGAGCAGAGCCAAAGGAATTCATAGAAACAACTCTTTCATTTGAAATTTACTTTGGGATCATCAAGCTTGGTATTCTCGAATACAGGTTTGTGATGTACTCCATCAGAGTCGTAAGCATGAAGGCGCCAAAAAAAAGAAGGCTGAACAAAACAGCAAGAATTTTTGGGATAAAGGCCAAAGTAGGCTCCTGGATTGAGGTAACCGTTTGAAAGATACTTACAAGGATACCAACGGTCAGTCCCATAATCAAAGGAGGTGCAGAAACCATCACGATGGTCATGATGGCATTTCTCATTAAGTCAATAACGGTGTCCTGTGTCAAATATTTTCTCTCCAATTCAGATTGATCTCATTCATTTGAAGACAAAACCCTTCAAAATACTATCTATGGCCAGACTCCAACCATCAACCAAAACAAACAGCAGTAGCTTGAACGGCAAGGAAATCATGGCAGGCGGCAACATCATCATACCCATTGCCATAAGAGTGGAAGCAACCACCATGTCAATAACTAGAAACGGAAGGTAAACAAAAAAGCCAAAACGAAAGCCCTTGGTCATTTCCCCAAGGATAAAGGCCGGAATCAAGACACGACTAGAAGGAATATCATCAGTTTCGTAAGTTTCACCTGATAAACTGATAAAAAGCGCTAAGTCCTTTTTTTCAACCTGGTTGAACATAAACTTTCGAAGAGGAGCCATACCGGTCTCTAAGGCTTCTTCCTGAGATATTATTCCATTTGAATAAGGTTTTAATGCATTTTCATTAATTTCATTAATAGTAGGACCCATCAAGAAGAATGTTAAAATCAGCGCAAGACCAACCAACACCTGATTAGGAGGCATCTGTTGGGTAGCCATAGCAGAACGCAGGAAATGAAAAGAAATGATAATTCGAGTAAAACTAGTCAGCATAATGAGTATGCTAGGAGCCAAGGTGATGATGGTCAAGTAAAAAAGGACCTGTAAGGAAGTTGCCACCTGGGAAGGATTGTCGGCCTCGCCCAAGTTAATACTGATTGCTGGCAAATTTACAGCCTCTTGTGCAAAAACCACTGTCGAAAAGATGAGCGTGCAGAACGCAAAGACAAAAAAGAATGAAAGAACTTTTTTCACATAAGCCAACTCCTGTACAGTCCAAAAGAGTGAGATCATCCTCACTCTTTATTCTTGTTATTCATTGAACGAAACTTATCAAAGACTTTGGAAAATTCGGGTACTTCGGAAATCATTTCAGGCTCAGTCACATCTTCAGCGTCAATTTGAGTAAGGTAGTTTATACGCTCTTTCGTAATTCCTAACAAATGGTACTTGCTACCGATTTTTACGATGCTAATGTGTCCGGAAGTTCCAAGAGTAAGCGCTTCAACAAGATGTAAATTATTTGATTTTCTTCTCAAATATGTACCCCTGCCCAATAGCTTAATGGAATAATACGCTAAGGTAAGAATCACCAAAAGAGCCAAGAGTACATAAAACAATTGACCTAAAGATTGAAATTCGTCCATTATCCAATAACCTTTTGCACTGCTTCCAAAACCCTATCCGCTTGGAAGGGCTTTACTATAAAGTCTCTGGCTCCGGCCTGAATACTCTCAATAACCATGGCTTGCTGACCCATGGCGGAGCACATAATGATCAGCGCCTTACTGTCAACAGCCTTAATCCCCTTTGTTGCCTGAATACCATCCAACTCAGGCATCGTAATATCCATAATGACTAGCGAGGGCTTTAATTCCTTGTACTTTTCAATCGCCCGAGCACCGTTTTCTGCTTCACCGATTACATTATAGCCGTTCTTCGTGAGTATGTCCTTCAGCATCATACGCATGAACGCTGCGTCATCCACCAATAAAATTGTTTTATCTGCCATGAAATTCACTCCTTATTTAATTCACTATATTCTTTTGTCCGCACTTATGATATCCGTAATTCGGATAGCAAAATTCTCATCAATGACAACAACTTCGCCTTTAGCAATGAACTTTCCATTGACCAAGATGTCAATAGGCTCTCCCGCCAACTTATCAAGCTCGACAACCGTACCAGGTGAGAATTCAAGAATCTCACGGATCTTCTTTTTGGTTCTGCCAAGCTCTACTGTGACCTCCAGGGGCACATCCATGATAATATCAATGTTTTCCTTTTGCTGAGCCAGAGCAGAGGGATCAAAGTTCTGGAACTGAACAGGAGATACATTGACATTCGCTTGAGGCTGACTATACTGCGGAGGCTGAGCAACAGGTGCCTGCACATAAGGAGGCATAGCATACTGAGGCATAGGGCCGTACTGGGGCGGCGGTCCAAATTGACCATAGGGCGCCTGCGCATATTGTCCTTGCGGAGGGCCATACTGCGGTGGGGCCTGGTATTGCCCATATGGATCCTGCGGATAGGGCGCTGCACTTGGCTGCTGGTATTCGGGCTGAGTTGGCTGCTGATATTGGGGTTGTTGGTATTGGGCCTGTTGAGGTTGTTGCGGAGCTGGAGCAGGTGAAGGCTTCGACTTTGCTGGCTCTGCTGATGCCATTCCCATCATTTTTGACTTCATGTTCTCAACCATCATCTTGGCAAAATCAACTGGTAGAATCTGCATGATGTTACTATCAATTAAGGTACCTATTTCCATCCGGAATGATATAGCAACCAATATTTCATCGGCTTCAAGACCCAGCTGCTCCGTAAAAACATCATTATGAAAGTCCAAGACAAAAGCTTTCGGCGTGTCAATATCTATCTTCATATTGATCATTGAAGATAACGAGGTGGAGGAAGAACCAACCATCTGGTTCATTGCTTCCCCTATGGCACTTAAGTCAATTTCATTTAAGGGTTCCGATGGGTCTACATTCCCATCTCCACCCATCATCAAGTTACAGATTATTTTAACGTCCTCTTGCTTGAGAACAAGAATATTTGAACCCTTTAAACCAACCGTGTAGTCTACTCGTACACCCACGCAAGGTCTATCATAACTGTCAGAAATTTCTTTCCAAGTCTGTACTCTTACTCGGGGAGTGGTAATGAGAACCTTTTGATTTAATAAGGCAAACAGCGTAGTGGCTGAGGTTCCCATGCTGATGTTTCCAACTTCGCCCAGAATGTCCTTTTCTTCATCGGTCAGTGCAGCATCAAGATCCGTAGGTAGATCAGATAGCTGACTTAAAATGTCATCATCCTCTGAGTCGTTCATACCTCCCAATAGTGCATTAATCTCCTCTTGAGACAGCATATCTCCCATATATTTTTATTCCTCCCTTGCTATCAGTGATGTTATTTGAATGGAATTTTTCCCTCTGTGTATACCCGGCTTTGCATAAAACTTGTGTAGATTCCCAACATAGACACTTATATCTGAGGTAATATACGAATCAAGCGGGATAATATCTCCAACTTGCAAGTTCACAAATTCATCCACAGTTATATAAGTCTTACCGACTACAGCTCCAATGGGTATAGAAGCCTTTTCCAACTGTTCTTCCAGATCCTCTTTATAAGAAACCGTGTTGTTTTCTTTCACTTGAGTAAACCAGAACTTCGTGTTGAGGCGTTCCATAATGGATTCAACTACCAGATGTGGTATACAAAAATGCATCATGCCCTCAGCCTTACCAATATTGATCCGTAAAGTGACCAAAGCGATAATTTCATTAGGCGAAATAATCTGAGCAAACTGCGAATTGGTTTCTAATTTTTCAAGCCGTGGTTGTAATTCAACAACATTTTCCCAAGGTTCGATCAGATAGTTTATCATCTGTGACAAAAGCTTTTCCAAAATGATTTTTTCAATATCGGAAAAGTCTCTAATTTTTTTAATTCCGATACCTGGTCCGCCCAAGAGTCTATCGATCATGGTATATCCAATGCTTGAGGAAACTTCCATCATTATTGAGCCTTTTAAAGGAGAAAAATCGACAATTCCTAACAACACAGGATTGATCATAGAGGTCGTAAATTCCTTATACGTTGTCTGCTCAGCGTTTTCAACCTCCAAGTGGGTCGTAACCCTCAAATAACCTGTCATAAACGAGGAGACCAATCTTGCAAAATTGTCAAAAACGATTTCAAGCGTTCTTAACTGCTCCTTATTGAACTTTGGAGGTTTGGCAAAATCATGAAGCTTGGCTTCCTTTTTGGGCTTAATCGTGGAGGCGGCAAGGTCACTGGACTCTCCGCTGGATAACGCTCGTAACAAATCATCAATTTCATTCTGCGATAAGATATCGCCCACTTTTCATCACCTCTTGTTATTGTAAGTACATTTCACTGAGATAAACGGTTACAATTAGGTTGTCGGCAAAGGTCTCCTGAATCCTTTTGAGGAGTCTATCCTTTAAAATATCATTTCCGTCCGGTCTGGATAATTCTTGGTACGTTGTTTTCTTTAATACATCAATAGCAAGGTCACGAATGATGGTATCATTCGCTGTTACGGTAGCAATGGTAATTGGACTTTGCTTTTTATCTGTGTTGTCAATACCAGTTGATATTTTGACTCTGATCACGTGCTCCACGCCGTCAGCCCCTGTCATCAGGTTTGCGCTGAGGGGATCTAAAAGAGGTACCTCTTTGATTTCATCCGGCTTAAGTTGTTTCACTGTGGTGGCCTTGGGGGAATCCAAGGAAGCCTCCTCAATATTTCTGTTGTTGACATACCGTAAAGCAAATACCGATACGCCTACGATTGTACCGAGCAAAAGAAGCAGTAATACAATGATTACGATCATCATTAACTTATTTTTTTCCAAGTCCGCTCTCTCCCTTTCGTTTTATTGATTCACTGTATTCGAAGAATTTGAATAGTATGAGCTTAATACTTTAATTTCTACTCTCCGATTTTGGGCCCGGCCCTCGGGAGTGTCGTTGGAGGCTATCGGTCTGTCTTCCCCAAAACCCTCAATACCGATCCGACCACGAGAGATTCCCTTTTCTTCAACAAAGAAAAGCCCAACATTAATGGCGCGGATTGCTGACAGATGCAGATTAGAGGGAAACTGAACAGTATTAATGGGGCTGTTGTCTGTATGGCCTTCAATCCGGAAATCCGATCCCGGATAATTTTGAAGCTCGCCAGCGATGATATTTAAGATTGAGATGGCATCCGGTCGAATGTTGGCCTTGCCCGAGTCAAACAAAACCCCGTCTTTTAAATTTATTTTAATATACTGATCAAACACTTCCACATCTACTTTATCAGAAACATTGTTTTGTGCAAAGTACGTTTTAAAATCAGAGGACATTTGCTTAAGTTCTTCCTGGGCCGCTATGTTTGCCGTATTGTCTTGCCTTGTTTGAAAGTTTTCCTTGGAGTCATTGATGCTCTTATCAATGTTGGGCATATCCATAATGCCGCTTCCTAAAAGGTTGCTGATTCCTGCACCGCCCCCAGCATCAATGACGCTATTGGCCATGGACGCAGCAACTTGCTGAAACTTTACCACGTCAAGGGTAGACATGGAATATAGAAGTACAAAGAAGCAAAGCAAGAGCGTGACCAAGTCACCATAGGTGGACATGAATTCAGGCGCACCCTTCTTTGGTTCCTCTGGTTTTCTTTTAGCAGCCATTTTTTACCTCCGTTCTCATTCCTCAGCGCCAGCCTTTGGCTTCTCTTCACCAATGGCATCTCTAGTTGCAGGAGATAAGAAGGCCTTCAGCTTTTCTTCAATAATACGGGGATTCTCACCAGCTTGAATGGACAACATTCCTTCAATCATAACTTCCTTTACAAGCATTTCATCTCCGCTGTAGATTTTCATTTTATTGGCTACAGGGTTTGCGACAAAGTTGGCAATTAAGCTTCCATAGAAGGTTGTGATCAAAGCCACACCCATGTTTCCACCAATGGTTGTTGGGTCATTCATGTTTTTCAACATCAAGATCAAGCCGATTAGGGTTCCGATCATACCCCAAGCAGGGCCTAGGCTTCCCATAAATTCCCAAAACCCTCGTATTTCTCCGTGGCGCCCGTCTATGTAGGCCAGTTCTGTTTCCAGAATACTTCTAACAAGTTCTGGATCTGTACCGTCTACAATGAGCATAACACCTTTTTTCATGAAGGCATCCTCCATGTTGGAAGCGGATTCTTCAAGGGCCAATATACCTTCTCTTCTAGCCAAATTGGCAAGCTTTATAATGGAATCAATGGCATTGGCAGCATCTGTCATCGGTGGCTTAAACACCAAACCGAAAGCCTTAAACGCAGCAATGACCTTGCTCAGGGGATAACCGATAAAACACGATGCAACGGTACCCCCAACGGTAATCATGATTGAAGGGCCGTCCACAAAGGTCATTAACTTTCCGACATTAAATTCGGCTGTAATTAGCATCGACATAATGATGAATATAATTCCTGATCCAAATCCAATTATGGTACCTAGTTCCAAGTTTATCGCTTCCTTCCTATTTATTCAATCGTTTTTTAAAGCTGACGATCCGATCTATAATCTCATCAACTGACTCCCTGGCGATAATCTTACGCCCAGTTGTCATGCTTATTGTCGTATCAGGGTTTTTTTCTATGCACTCAATTAAATCTGAATTGATTATAATTTCTACATTATTAAGCTTCGTAATGGTGATCATGACATCCTCCATAGAGATTGATTTAATTCTGCTACCAGAATGAAGGTTTTTAGATTCCGGGTAAGGCCGCTCAAAGGCGGCACTACCCGGAATTTCTTAATCGTTACGCGTTCGTATTGCTTTACTCATTATCTCTTAAGATTTACAAGCTCAGACAACATTTCGTCGGAAGTAGTTATGATTCTTGAGTTCGCTTGGAAACCTCTTTGCGTTGTGATCATTTCCGTAAACTCTTGTGACAAGTCTACGTTAGACATTTCTAAAACACCAGCACTCATCTTGCCGCCGTCTGCCTGTACATCCTGCCCGATCCCGTCAAACTCACCTGAATTAGCTGTTGCTACAAAGAGACTGTCACCTACTTTTTCAAGGCCGGCTGGGTTCTTAAAGACAGCTACGGGTATCTGACCCAAAAGTCTTGTCAAGCCATTGGTATAGCGTCCAGTAATCTTACCGTCTGCACCGATTTGGAAGCCTGACAAGGTTCCAGGTGCATTACCATCATATTTGTCCGCTTTGGCATTAGCTTGTTCGCTACCGAATTGGGTTACATCTGTAAAGTTGATTGAGATCCCGGCTAAAGGTCCGGCAGCAAAACTGGTTAAGGAACCAAACTGAGATGTTGGTACGACTCCAGGTACTTCACCTGCTGCTACCTTTTTATTGATTGCATCTAAGTTTATACCTATTCCTGTACCATCAACATTTGCTTCAAACAACCCACCAGTTGCAGTAGAAACTTTTTTCAATAACCCACCTGTGGTAAATTCAACCTTGGCCGTCAAGCCTTCGGTTTCCCACTTGCCCGGAGTTGTTACGACTCCGTTTTGGTCTAACACTGGTGGAATCCATTTGGTACCGACTTCTAAATTAATGCCCTTTTTTGGATCTCCATCTAAATAGGCATCATTACCTTTTACATCCTTAACAAGCGCAAAGGTCCAGTAACCTGCGGGAGTAGGATCTGTTTTGTTTGGTTCTACATATCTCATTTCATAATTTGATGTATATCTGTTACCAACAGAATCATAAAAACTAATTGTTCCGGTATGAACCTTGTTCGTATCCGCATTTAGATTCCCTGAAAAAGCGATATTACCGGTTGCTTGAGGCACTGAATATTGTTTATCACCAGTGATGGTGAGGGGCTTTACTTTATCTCTTACTACTCGGTACTCCCCGATATTTTCCGTGTCGGGCTCAACATCCCAGCCCATGACCTTCATACCGGAGGCTGTGACGATGTTTCCATCCACATCCTTATTTAAGGCACCGGCTCGAGTAAAGTAAGTGCCGCTGACATCTCCGACGATAAAGAATCCGCCTCCAGTGATCATGACATCGTAGGGATTGTCTGTTCTTTGCATGGCTCCGGTTGTCATGATTTTATCAATGGAAGCCACGCTGGCACCAAGACCAATCTGCATGGGATTTGTACCGCCTCGAAGGGTGGTGTTGTTGGGAGCGCTGCCTCCGGCCAAAGTTTGGCTGAAGACTTCATTAAAGGTAACACGGCTTGACTTAAAGCCGGTTGTGTTGACATTAGAAATATTATTCGCAATAACATCCATCTTTGTTTGATGGACTCTCAATCCGGATACTCCGGAAAACATTGAACGCATCATAGTGATAGAACCTCCTGTTGTATTCCCTCTGTCATTCGGGAATTGAAAGCCCCCTGATTATACTCTGTCTCTAAATCATTTACCAAGCCGCCATCATTCAACAGAGATAAATTCTATTGTCTTTTCTGGCGGCCTTGCAAAGCTGAATGTGACTGAGTAAAGGTCCGGCTTTTTATTCTTTCTATACAATTACAGCGCCGTCTATATTGGTAAATATATTTTGCGCCTCTTTGTTCATTGCTGTGACAACAATTTTGTTTCTGACATTCACGACCAGAGCAATGTTATCAACCAATACCAAAGAATCCTTGATTCCTTTTTCGGAAGCCTGCGTAATGGCCCCCTCCACCCGTTTCAGTTGGTCACTGGACAGAGAAATCTCACGAACGGTCAATCTGCCTGCTGCGTGCTTTGAAAACTGCACACCGGTCTGAGATTGAACCATTTGCTGCTGAAAAATTTTCGTGAAATCCTTTTGTTCAGATTCTGCCCGTTGATTCTGCGCCGGCGAGGTCGAAGGATTTGTATTGATTGAATTCGCAGGATTGATATTGGGATTTAAATTAATTCCATTATACATACTACTCACCACTCTTTTTAGGTTTATTACTTAGAAGTCGTTTCTTTCTCTGAATCTTCAGTCGTACGATCGTTCATTCGGAATGCGTCCTGGTAGGCGACTTCCTTATTACCGATCACCAAATATGGAACACCTTTTCGAATGATTACGGATTCCACTTTACCGGTTGCTGCATCGCAACGAATAATTTGTCCGATGGTCTTTAAGGATTCGGTTGCTTCATTTACTTGGTTGATCAAAATCTTGTTTCCGTCCACATCAAGGTACGTCTTACCCTTGTCAATGGTTACTCCAGCAATCTTTCCCTTGATCGGTTCCGGCAAGGTTTCTACAGCGGCACGAATTTCTTTACCAATTAACATCATTTCTTCAGAAATCGCTACGATTTCTGGTGCAAAAATTTCTTTGTTACCAACCATAACAACTGGTGTCGATCCGATAAACTTAACATAGTCTACCTGACCTTCAACAAATTCCTTAGGATTGAGCTTGGAATCTAGAGTTATGGCCTGGACGTATTTACCTACCAAAGAAAGCACCTGAGTAGCCGCCAACAAATTGGATACATTTTGAAGCTGATCACCCTGAGAATAAGCTTCGGTAACAGCTTCAACATCCTCAATGGGGATATCTTTTTTGCCAACCCGAAGTAAAGTCTTACTTCCAGAGGAAAGAACGCCTTCAACCTTGCCCACGACATCCTCGTAAATACCTTTCTTCTCATTAAATATAGTGGAAGAAACATATCTGCCCATCATTGAGTAGGCTTGTGAACGCAGGCTTGACGTATTCAAGTTCTGCATTTGCTCTAAGCTAGAAAACTGCGCCATCTGTGCGATAAACTGCTTATCATCCATAGGGTTTAAGGGATCCTGGTACTTCATTTGCGTAACCAGAAGATTGAGGAAGGCATCCTTATCTAGATTGTTTTTGGGCGTTCTGAGTGCTACCGAGGAGCCACTGTTGGTTATATTCCGAGTAATATCCACCCAATTTTTTGCACTATCTTCTGCCTTAGTTGCTGTACTGCTTGCTGCACTATCTGCCATGTTACACCTGCCTTTTGAGCCATACTTACTCATAATTATAAACCAGGAGAAAAAGTATGGGGTTCATTTTTACTATGCCATGTATTCTACGGTGTTGTCATACACCTGACCGTTTAGAGCTTCTTGAGGTACGGCTTCCTCTTCTGCTATGCTGACTGCATTCACTCTTCTGCTGGCCAACACATTATTTTGTTCTCTTAAAAACTGCTGCATTCTATCGTTGTTTTCCTGCCCTACAGATACGGACAATTGGGTTACATTCAGACCTTGTTCCTGCAATACATTTTTAAGTTGCGTGAAATTGGATTCGATGATTTCCTTCACTCTTTGGTTTTCCGCAACAAACTGGGCTGTGATGATTCCGTTTTCTGTCCGAACTTTCAAGGTAACATCGCCAAGATCCTCGGGGCGTAAGGTTACTTTTATTTCAGAAGCCGAGGGACTAACATCAATTTTAACCTTTTCAAAAATCTGATCCATCACCTGCCGCTCATTAACGGTACGTTGGACAGTATTTTGAGCAAAGCTAACTCTCTCTTGATGCTGTTCTTGCGTGTGCACCACTTGGGTGTAGGCAGACATTTGTGTTTGATTGTTATTCTGTGCCAGGTTGCTTTCACGACCTTGCTGCTTGGCGCCTGTTTCCTTAGCTTGTGCAGCTACGGGAATAGCCTGCGTGGTTTCAGTGCTCTGGGCCTTAGTAATCTGGGTTGTAGTCAAGGGTTCTTGCTCTTTTACAAGGGGCTGATTTACAAGCTCATGCTTCAGGCTCTTCGCTTCTTTCTCATGCCTTGGCGCTTCGGCTTCTTGTGATTCAAGAGTTGTTGCGGACTGAGCTTGTTGCATTTGATGAAGCGCAGGGTCTTGAAGGCCTTGATTCTGAATAACGGTTTCTTGAATAAACATCTTTGCATTGGAAAGAATTTCTTTAATATCAGGTACATTTAACAAAGAAACCTCGTTCTTTAGGTCATAGATCTTGACCAAAACCTTGTTTAAGTTGTTTCCTTCTGTTAAATCAGAGAGTTGCAGATTCAAATCACTCATAGCCTGTTGAAGAGTATCTGTGGGTACATTCAGCAAGCCTGCCAGTTGTGCCAGTGCAGCCTGTGCATTTGGGTCTTCTTCTGGATCAAGTTCAGTTACACTTTGCTCAAGAGCTCCGTTTTGACCGATGGACTCAGCCAGTAAAGTAGACAACAGCTCCTCTTGGTTTTCAGCTAAATCTCCTGAGATAGATCCGATTAAACCTTCTACCACAACAGGATTCTGTTCTTGAGTCTCAGCTTCTGTCTGTGCAGCCTGGTTGCCTTGAGCTTGGCTTTTGGTCTCCTTATTTTGACTCTTGGCTTGGGCCTGGGTAGGCTTTGAATCCGTAGCAACATCCTTTACTTCTTGGGTCTGTTTTGAATAGTTTCTCAAGGTGTTCTCATCGTTGCCCACACCAGCCACTTTTCCAGTTTCCGCTTTAGACACTGAACTGACTGCTTGCTTCGGCTTTGTATAACTTTGTCTTTGAAAGGTATCCTTTACGGGATTGGAGGTACTTTGCACCTTATCCATGACAAAGCCAAAGGACTGTCCGCTTGCGTTGGCCTTGAAGTCAAATAACTTTGAAACTTCAGTTTTTAGCATCTTATTGATCTCCATTTTTCTCACCTCCTTTCAATAGCGCATGGTTATTGTGTTTTCGTATTTATAGAATTCCTTCATTATATACTCTGTTAGGGTGTCATTCTTTTCAACACTTCTGCGGCTTTTGTTGTCTCCATGATTGAGAGAATAGATCCAGTCTTATCCTTATCAAGCTTTCTCAGAATGTTGACGACCAAATCCAGGTTTGTTCCCACCATGTCTTCAAGAGCTGCTGCGGCAGCCTTATCCTTCATAGCCGTAATATCCGCCAAGTATTTTTTTTCCAAGGTGGATTGAGCTACAGAGCCGACGGCTTGCTTATAAAGCTCTTTGGCGGTTTCAGGTTCAATGCGCTCATAAAAGGATTTGTAGGCAGCCGGGTCCTTAGCAGCAATCATTTTGTCAAAAGCTTCTTTTTCTTTTTTAAAGCTGATCTGCTGCTGTTCAACTTTTTGAAGCCTATCCATTTCCTTTGCAGTCGTACTGAACTTCTCCTGCGCTTCTGCCAGGTCGGTTTGACTTTGGGTCAACTGAGAGTTTAAAGATTCAACCTTTGCAATCAGTTCTTCTCTGGTCATAGAAGCGTATAAATTTGTTTCGCTGGGACTCTTGACAATATTATTCACAATGGGTATTTTCCGAAGTAAATCCACGCTTTTTTCTCTGATACCGAATAGATTGGATGAAAACACCCAGACAATGAGTGCACCAGCCGTCAAAACACCAACTATCGGCCATAACTTACTGCCTTTTTTCTTCTTCGGCTTACTCTCATTCATCTGATTCGCTTCCATGATTTCACCACCTATTTATTGTACTTGTAGCTTACAATCTCATCAATCACTTTTTGCTCTGCTTTGTTTTCTTCTATCATATAATCGCTCAATGCCTTTTCCTTCAAAACATCAAGAGCCTTTCGATCCTTTACGGCTTCCACCAACAACTTTCTCTTCTGTTCGGCCTGATCTCCGGCTTCCTTCACGACTTGCTCTTGCTTCTTGATCCGCTCATTGGTAGCTTTAATGTAGTTATTATAGTTTTGAATTTCGTTTGGTCGTATGAAACCGTCGTTCCCTACCCCTTTTTTGAAGGCCTGGAGGGTTTCATTCTTGGAGGTTTGAAGCTTCGCCTTCTTCACCTTTTCTTCTTCCAAGGTTTTTAAGGCTTTACCATAATCCAACTTCTTTTGCTCCTCCAATTTTTCCTTAATATTCAAATAGCCTTGCAGCCTGAATTTAAATTTAGCCATAGATTTCCGCCTTTATTGGAGTTAAGCCGAAACAATGGACTGCATAATCCGCTGTGTCTCCTCAAAGGAAATGTTTTCCTCAACACCTTGGGTTACAAAGTTATAGATCGCTCTATGCTTCTCTATCGCTTCATCAATGGATTTGTTACTTCCCTTCACATAGGCACCGATGTTAATCAAATCCTCAGATTCGTTGTAAACCGCCATAGAATGTTTGATTTCCGCTGCTAAGCGCTTGTGGTCTTTGGTGACAACGTCGGACATAACACGGGAAACACTGGCCAAGATATCTATGGCAGGATATTGGTTCTTGTTTGCTATCTTTCTTGAAAGAACAATATGCCCGTCAAGGATGCCGCGGGCGGTATCGGTAACAGGCTCGGTTAAGTCGTCTCCGTCGACTAAGACAGTATACATTCCGGTGATAGAGCCTTGACTGGAATTACCCGCACGCTCCAAAAGCTTTGGCATGGATGCAAAGACCGAGGGTGTGTACCCTCTTGAAACAGGGGGTTCACCGATGGCAAGGCCGATTTCTCGCTGAGCCATGGCAAAGCGCGTTAACGAGTCCATCATCAGCATGACGCTCCGCCCCTGTTCTCTGAAGTACTCGGCTATACAAGTGGCAACCTCGGCAGCCTTCAAGCGAATGAGGGCGGTTTTATCGGAGGTAGCAATGACCAAGACTGAACGTTTTAATCCGCTTTCTCCCAAGTCCTTCTCAATAAACTCTCGAACCTCACGGCCACGCTCACCGATCAAGGCGATCACGTTGACATCAGCTGTGGTGTTTCGGGCAATCATTCCCAGGAGGGTGCTTTTTCCTACACCACTACCAGCAAAGATTCCGATACGTTGGCCTCTGCCTACGGTCAAAAGACCATCTATGGCTTTAACACCGACAGAGAGGGGATCATGAATTCTAGTTCTTGTGAGAGGGTCGGGCGGTACATTGGTTACGGGAAAATCCTCTCCATCAACAGGTCCCTTGTCGTCCATGGGGCGACCCAAGCCATCCAGAACTCTGCCCAAGAGCCGATCGGATACCTTAACCGTAATGGGCTTTGAGGTAGCCTCCACAATGCTGCCCGGACCAATGCCCGCCATGTTCCCCAAGGGCATAAGCAAAATATTATTATTCTTAAAACCCACAACTTCCGAAAGAACAGGCTCGCTATATTTATGAGAACGGATATAGCAAGTGTTTCCAAGGCTGACATCAGGACCAACGGATTCGATGGTCAGGCCTACCACTTGCGAAACCCTTCCCAGTTTTCGGATGTAGTTTTTTTCAAGCACGGAAGCATATTTTGAAATATTCAGTTCCAATGGAATCACCTGTGTTCTAGAAGTAGGTAAATATCTTTTTTAAGACTTGCAAACTGCTGATCCAAGCTACAATCAATGTTGCCAAAGGGTGTTTCGATCGTACAGTCACCTCTGCTGAGGCTACCATCTTTTACGATATCAAAGCGGGCGCTGCCTTCCCCTTCATAGGGCAAGAACAAGTGCCTATTGGCCACGGCAGCGTCGTAATCCTCAACCGAAACATGGATTACCACCTCTCCGCTGATACTGACTTCTGACAATCCTTGACGGACTAAAGCGGCAATGACCTCTGGTTTCAACTCAGGAATGTCACCTAAGAGTTTTTGGACAATGCGCAAGATGAGTTCAACGATGTTGGGTTCTTGCTTTCTGATCAGTTCCTCGCAGTCGGACTTGACCTTGTTCAAGTAACCCTGTGCCTCCTGCCGAACCCGATCGGCTTCGGCTCTGCCTTCCGCTAATCCGTCCTGATAACCCTGTGCCTTTCCGTCCTCGTACATCTGCGCTACTTTGGATTGGGCTTCAATGGTGGCATCCATTGTGATTTTTTCTGCCCTTTGCCGGGCACGCTCAACCATTCTTTCTGCTTCTTCTTTGGCTTTTTCCAAGGTTACCTTCGGATCCGGCAGTTTTTCTTTCACAGCCAGATCCGTTTCCACCCATTCGTTGTCCTCTGCATCTCCGAAATTTGTTTCAAACTCCTCGTTTTCGGCACCGATCTTAATTTTAACTCGTTTATCCTTATCCAGTACAATGTTGCTTGACTTTAAAACTCTAGACAATGATGTCGTCACTCCCTCCGCGGGCAACGATGATTTCACCCGCATCTTGCAAGCGGCGAATAATGTTTACAATCTTTTGTTGTGCTTCCTCTACGTCGGAACGGCGTACAGGACCCATAAACTCCATGTCCTCTCGGATCATAGCGCCAAGCCGCTTGGAGACGTTGCTCAGAATCAAGTTTTGAACTTCTTCGTTGGCGCCCTTCAAAGCAATGGCAAGTTCCTTGTTATCAATATCCTGCCTGAGGACGATTTGAATGGAACGGTTGTCAAGCTGAATAATATCGTCGAATACAAACATCTTGCGTTTGATTTCCTCAGAAAGTTCAACATCTTCAACCTCCAAGGTTTCAAGAATGTTCTTCTCAGTGGTACGGTCAACAGAGTTCAAAATCTCAACCACATAATCGACACCGCCCACAGCAGTAAAGCCTTCTGACATCAGAGATGACAATTTCTTTTCCAAAGCTCTCTCCACTTCCTTGATTACCTCTGGCGAGGTTCTATCCATTAATGCGATTCTTCTGGAAACATCCGCCTGCTTATCTGGTGCAAGCTGGGCGATTACCTCGGCCGCCTGCTTCGGTTTAATATAGGAAAGAATTAAGGCTATAGTTTGCGGATGTTCGTTTTGAATAAAGTTCAGAATCTGGCTTGCATCTGTCTTTCTTACAAAGTCAAAAGGTCTGACTTGCAAGGAATCCGTCAGCTTGCTGATAATCTCATAGGCTTTGGATTCGCCAAGAGCTTGCTCAAGAATCTGCTTGGCATAATTAATACCACCCTCCAGAATATACTTCTGGGCAAGACAGATTTGATAAAATTCGTCTAAAACAGCCTCTTTTGTCTCCGGCATGATGGAAGTGATATTGGCAATCTCCAGAGTTAAGGGCTCTATTTCATCCTCTTTTAAATACTTATATATTTTGGCAGACTTTTCGTGTCCTAGAGAAATCAACAAGATAGCTGCTTTTTCTCTGCCTGTTAAAGTCACTGCTTGTGCCATACGATCCTCCCGTTTAACTATCCCAATCGTCGTTTAACCAGTTACGCAAGAGCGCAGCGGCCGCCTCCGGCTTTTCGTTGATAAACTTCTCGATTTGCTTCATGATCTCGGAGTCTGGTCCATACGCAATTTCCTTCAACTTTTCTTCGGATGTCACGCTTTCGATCTCCTTAGTCCTTTCTTCTTCAATCTGAGGTCCGATCAGGATATCATCAATGGATAACTCAGGTTCAACCTCAGCAATTTCCTCAGGCTGCGTCTTTTTAATTAAGGCATAGGCAAGCATCAGGATCAGAATCGCCAAAATGACAAACATGATGATTTGGGGAACATTGACAGGCTCTACAACTGCATCTATGAACACTGGTACCTCATAGGCAGACACCGTAACCGTGTCGATGCCTGTACCTGTTTGAATAGCAGACAATATGCCCGGATCAATATCAATTGGGGTAATCGTTGAGGCGGTGGCGTTTTTAAAGTCTGCCCAAGATTGACCGTTCAATTGATTATTCTTTGTCATGCTAGCTTCATCATATTCTCTGTTTCTATAGAAAACAACACTGATGGAAGATTGGGCCTGAATCAGGTTTCCGATACTAGCCTTGGTCACCTCTTCCAAGCGGTCATAGATATATTTGGTGGCCCGGTCGCTAACGTCTGCTGTAGACTCGGTACCAGCCCCGCCCGGATAGTTGGGTGCCTGGGCATTGTTGGCATCTACGCCTGGCGCAGCCTGCTGCGTGGGGGCATTGACTACACTCTGGCTGCTGTTCGTATCTTCGGAAATCAAGCCAGTGGCAGAATCTGCACCAAGGGGTGAGCTGAAGGCTTCGCGAACCTGCTGGGACTCATCCCAGTTAAAGCGAAGATTGGGAACAACCTTGACCTCATTAAATAGGGGAGAGAAGGTAGATTTGATGATAGCACTGATTTCCCGTTTGCGTTGAAGCTCAATGTCATAGTTTGTGGTGGCTGTATTGCCCGCTGTAGCCTGATCTCCTCCATATAAGAGATTGCCGTTTTGGTCAGTGATTTCTATGCTGTCCAGGTCTAAATTTGGTACGCCACGGGACAAGATACGGGCGATTGTGGTAGCTTGAGCCTTATCCAAACCCTTGCTGAGATTCAGCACTACTGCGACTGAAGCCTTTTGGGCACTACTGTTATAAAATGCGTCTGTATCCGGTATTACCAACTGTATGTCAGCGTTTTCTACACCATCTATTAATTTAATCTGATTGACTAAATCACTCTGACGCAGGCGGCGAAAGTTTTCCTTTTTGACGCTTTCTGTAGCACTCATCCCACTGTTGGCCATAGCGTCCGCATAAGTAAAGGTATTGTCATTGGGAATATTTTTCATGCTCAAAAGTACTTGAGCATTATCCTTTTCCTTTTCGTCAACCATTACAGTGGAGCCGGCGTTGGTTATCCTATTGAGTATGCCTTCATCATCCAAGGCAGCCTTGATTTGCCCGGCTACCTTTGCATCCAGATTATTCTTTAGGACAACCAGCCTGGGTCTTGTGGTTACGATTACGGTTGCCACTAACAAGCCAACCACGATTACAACTGTAAGTATTAGTCTAATTTTTTGGCTTTTATCTAAGTTATTCCATTTCTCTAATGTCGAACTGAAATAAGAGCGCAATTTTTCCTGCATCTGCTCACCCCTTCCTTTGGAATTAAGACTGTTTATAACCTAAATTAAAGCTGAATCTGCATAATCTGACGATAGCTTTCCAGAATCTTGTTGGTTATCTGTACAGTAAATTCCAAGGAAGAATAAGCCCTAGTCTGAGCCATTGACAGCGCGATCATATCATTCGACTTTCCTGTTACTATGTCTAACTGAATCCTATCGGCTTCATTTTGATACATGTTTGTTTCATTGACGATATCCATGGCTGCCCGGTAAAAATCTTCGAAGACTTTTCCCTGCTCTTGAGGTTTTTTGACAGAAAGCAAGGCGTCAGGACTCAACGAAAAAGAATTAATTTTTGAAAGTTCATTCATTGTTTTCTACCCTCTTTGAATTTATCTGCTGCCAATCTCTAAGGTTTTCGCAATCATACCTTTGGTAATGTTCATGGCAGAGATATTAGCCTCATAGGACCGGCTGGCCGATATCATATTAACCATTTCTGTAACAACATTGACATTGGGCATGGTTACATAGCCTGCGGCATCGGCATCGGGATGCTCCGGCTGATAGATCCTGGCCCCTTGGGTATTGTCTTCCGTAATCTTTGCTACCATAACCCCTTTGGGGTTTTGATTTGCAGTACGAGATTTCAAAGCAGTTTGAAAATAGGTGGAAAATGGTTGCTGCGTTCTTTCCTCAAACAATACAACCCGTCTCTTGTAAGGGGTTCCGTCTGCTGTTTTGGTCGTATCCACGTGTGCTATATTTTGAGAGAGGACATCCATTCTAAGCCGTTGCGCTGTTAAACCGCTGGCGCTTACATTTAATGTATCAAAAAAAGACATTCAACTACCTCCTTATTATGATTGGATTATTTTAAACCAAGAACCAGACTGAGCCGCTTACCGTTTTGAATAATGCTGTTTACCGTTGTATCATACAGCACTGAGTTGGTATACAAGTCTACGTTTTCCGTTTCAATGTCTACATTATTTCCATTGGAATGGAAGGTAAGGTTGGGGTTTACTTCAACAATTCTTGCTTTTGCTTCTCGAAGGGAAAGCGTTCCCGTTCGTTTTGCCTCCTTAAGGGCATCCGCCAGGTAATTTTCAAAGACTACCGTTTTTCTCTTAAAGTTTGGGGTCTCGGCATTGGCAATGTTGTTCTGTATCACGTTGTCCCGAACGGAATAAGCTTGTAAGGCGGATTCAAGGATGGAGCTCTGGGTATACAATCTGTCAAAAATCACAGTGAACTTCCTCTCGTAATAAATTTGAACAATTTCTATAGCCCCACATATTCTATTAAGAAAAATACGTGAAAATTTTTCAAATGATTTCCCATTGTACTCTACCACTACATATTTGTAAAGTGTAATCCTTAAATATTCATTTTTTTGTTAAAAGTTTTCGTGTTAATTTTAATTTTTTTTGGTAGTTAAAGCAGGCCAATATCTTTCCTATATTGCATTTTTTGAAAGCTGACAAAGGAAAGGTTGTCATACACCAAGGCCCTCGCCCTTTCAAGGTCCTCTCCCATCCCAACCACATTTAAAACCCGTCCCCCGTTCGTATAGAAGCGGTCGTTTTCTTTTTTTGTGGCGGCATGAAAACATTCAAGATCCGGGATGTTCTTCAACGCATCAAGGCCAAAGATCTCATAGCCCTTTTCATACTCCTCCGGGTATCCACCAGAAGCCAAAACCACACAAACGGAAGCTTTTTCTTCCCATGTAAGCTCTATTTCGTGGAGTCTTCCATCAATACAAGCCTCAAAGATGTCCACGATGTCCGTTTTTAGCTTGGGCAGCAGCGCTTGGGTTTCTGGATCACCGAAGCGACAATTGTATTCGATGACCTTTGGTCCCTCCTCAGTAAGCATCAGTCCAAAAAACAATATGCCCTTAAAGGGATGACCCTCTGCCTCACAAGCCTGGATGGTTTTCTTGAAAATATTCTCATAACAATTCATGGCAATATTTTCGGTATAATATGGTACTGGCGATATATTACCCATTCCTCCGGTATTTAATCCCAAATCTTTATCAAGAGCTCTTTTATAATCCTTGGCTACAGGCATAGGGAAAAGGGTTTTTCCATCCGAAAAGGATAAAATTGAGACTTCTTTTCCCGTAAGATACTCTTCAATAACCACTTTGCGGCCTGATTTTCCATATTTTTCTTCCCGCATTAGGGCGCCGAGAGCCTGACTTGCTTCCTGGAAATCGGAGCAAATCAGTACCCCTTTCCCCAAGGCCAAACCATCAGCCTTGATCACGCAGGGGTAATTTATTTTTTGACAGTAAAAAAAAGCCTCATTATAATCTTCAAAGACTTCATACGACGCTGTAGGTATGCCGTACTTTTTCATCAGATTTTTAGAGAAGGCTTTACTACCTTCTAATTGAGAGGCTTCTTTACTAGGCCCAAATATTCGTAATCCATGGGAAGTGAATACATCCACAATTCCCAAAACTAAGGGGTCGTCCATTCCTACTACAGTTAAGTCTATGCTCTGGCTTTTGGCGTAGGAAACCAAGCCATCAAAATCCGTCTGATGCACGGGCACAAGGGTTGCGATTTCAGAAATTCCACCGTTCCCAGGAGCCACATGCACCTCTGTTACCTTTGGAGAGCGAAGCAAAGCCTTCACAATGGCATGCTCCCGCCCACCGCTTCCAACTACAAGCACTTTCATCATAAAACCACCCTATTTTTCAAATTTGCTATTCGCAGTGTTTATATCTTTTTATCTATATAAAGAGAAACGGCCTGCGGAAAAATAATCCATTCCGCTTCTTCCATCACCCGCTTTTGAAGGGTTTCCGGTGTGTCGTCATCCTTGACATAAACCGCTTTTTGCAAAATGATTTTACCCGTGTCGGTTCCTTCATCTACAAAGTGCACTGTTGCACCTGTGACCTTAACGCCACGTTCAAGGGCAGCTTCGTGAACCTTAAGGCCATAATAGCCGGGTCCACAAAAAGCCGGAATTAAAGATGGATGAATATTGAGAATCCTACCCTTAAACTCCCTGACAAAATCCTTGCCTAAAATGCTTAAATATCCTGCCAACAACACAAGCTCTACATTTCTATCCTTGAAATGTTTACTTAAGGCTTGGTCGAAGGCTTTGTCACGATCAGCTTCTTCTGTATGCTTAAAATCCTTTTTGCGGATGGTAAGCGCTTCGATTCCGGCGTTTTTCGCTCGCTCCAACGCATAGGCCTTGGGGTTGCTGGAAACCACCGTCACAATGTCGATCAACAGTCCATGTTCCTTGGCTAAAAGTAAGGCGGCAAGATTGGAACCGCCGCCTGATACCAGTACCCCTACTCTAAGCATATGCCTTCACCCTTTACCAGTTCACCGATGATGCTGGGTGTTTCGCCCAGCTCTTTTAAAAGAGCTAGCGCTTCCTCGCCGTTCTCCTTCGAAACAACGAGAACCATACCGATTCCCATATTAAAGGTATTGTACAGGGTGTTTTGGTCCAAATCTCCAGCATGTTGCAAAAGCCGGAAAATGGGTGGCACCGTCCAGGAGCCAAGGCGTATTTTTGCGCAAAGACCGTTTTTAATGCAGCGGGGAATATTTTCATAGAATCCGCCACCAGTGATGTGACTGATCCCTTTCACTTCAATCTTTTGAAATAAAGATAAAACAGAATTTACATAAATTCTTGTAGGTTCTATCAATTCCTCACCCAGGTTTCTTCCTAGGGTGTTTATGAATTCTTTTACATTGTTTTCATTTGGACGAAGGATTTTTCGGACCAAGGAAAAACCGTTGGAGTGAAGTCCGCTCGAAGCCAGTCCGATTACAAGGTCTCCTTCCGTCATTTTCTTCCCGTCAATCATTTTCGTCTTATCCAAAAGCCCTACCGCAAACCCGGCAAGGTCATATTCACTCTGCTCATAAAAATCCGGCATTTCGGCAGTTTCTCCGCCGATCAAGGAAGCACCAGCCTGCTTGCAGCCCTCTGCTAAGCCCTTGACAATGGTAGCAATTTTATCCGGATAATTTTTTCCACAAGCTATGTAATCCAAGAAGAATAAGGGTTTTGCACCGGAACAGATGATGTCGTTTACGCACATGGCTACACAGTCTATACCAATGGTGTCGTGCTTTTCAAGAAGAAAGGCAATTTTTAATTTTGTACCTACACCGTCCGTGCCTGAAACCAAAACCGGCTCTTCCATCTCCTTAGCGGCGGCTAGAGAAAAAAGCCCGCCAAACCCGCCAATGTCAGATAAAACCTCCGGTTTAAAGGTCTCCCGGATATGGGGTAGCATCAAACTCACCGCCTTATACCCGGCTTGAACATCCACTCCAGATGATTTGTAATCCATAATATCCTCCCGTTTTCATAAAACAACCAAGGTAAATTCACCATTCATATGTTCAAAAATAGGAATATACCCACTTATTTTTTTATCGTCTGTACTTTTTATTTCACTTAAAAATTCGGCAAGCCGCTCCTTTGTGATTCCCAAGAAGAAGCGCTTGGCTAAGAGCCTCAACTCTTCGCTGACATGTTTAGGCTTTAAATGGTGATTTAAGGCGTTCAGCGTACCAATGCTTAAATCTTGAACCTGCGCTGCCTCTGCGACATACTTTTTTAAGAATGCCGCGCAGCCTTTAAAGACTTCTATACTTTCTTCTGCCTTTGGATCACGGAAGGAAAACATAAACCCGTACCCATTGGGCGAAAAATGAAGCCCGTAATCATAAGCCCCGTTTTCCAGACGAAGGCTCTGATAAAAATACTCCTGCTCCAAAAGTCGAGCGCAAACCGCCATGGAGCCGTGAAACCCACCTGTATATGTAAAACCCTTTGCCGCACAACCCAAGCCACTGAACGCAAGCTCTTGGCCGTGGATAGAAATCCTGTTTATGGGCTTATGACAAAAATCAGAGTATGTGAAAGCCCTAAGAGGGTTGCCAGTTGGAAAAGGGCCTATCCCCTTCAATGCCGAATCTTCTGGCATTTGGGGTAAAAGTTGGTGATTTTCAAAGAATTTCTCAGCCAAGCTACCCAGTCTCGCCTCTCCACATACAAAGATCGTGGGTTTTCCCAAGGATACGCCTATCCTTTCGAAAAACGCTATCGTATATTTCAAGATGTTATTATCTAATAAGTTCATTCCATTGTCAAGTACCCTATGGCGGATTTGGTTGAAAACTTTGTGCTTGAATGTAATTCTGGATAGATCAATTCCAATCGCAAGATTGTGCTCTTTGGCTCGATTTTCTTGGGTAAGTTTGCTCTGGATGTCCGACATAGTACTAAGAAGCATTTTCTCGCTGATGTCGAAATTGAACAGATTTACCAAATTGCCAAAAGCTTCCTTGGAGGCCTTGTCCGGAAAGCGTGTTCGAATCACAAGCTTGGGCATCCACTCCCCAAAGATCTCTACTTGGATACTGATTTTTGAGAAAACACTTAGCAAGGATCTTTGCGACAAAAGAAGTTGAGGCAGAATGGAGAAGCAAGGCCACGCATCCTCTTGAAGAGCAGATAAATCAAAATAAAGATCGACATAAGCCATGCCTTCGGGGCCCTTGACAAAAAACAGATTGGGTGATCGTTGCTCATAAGCAGGCGTATAAATGTTTTCTTTTATACTGTCTATCTTCAAAGCTGGTATTTTTAGTAACTCTGCCTCTGGCTCCTTGAAGGCTAGATAGGTTTTCAAAGCCTTGTGCTGATTCAGCAAGTTCAGCGCAAGGCTATATTTATTTTCAACGAAGTATACTCTCAGTAGCTCATCAAAATAGCCATTAGTAACCTTATTCCTCAAACTCATAATATATTCATTGGCTTTTAACCAATCGAAATTGACTTGACCAGAGGCCCAAGTCCGCATGAGGTGAAAGCAAAGCTGAACGCCACAAGGCCTGTATCCGAAGTCTTCGTCTAAAAACCAAAACTCAAGAGCATCCAACTGTTTATGTAGCTTTTCTTTGTCCAAGCCTTCACGGCATAGACTTCGGATTCTTCCGTCAATGTATTCGTAAAATTGAGAACTTTGGTTAGAGGACTCTGTAAATTTGAGATTCTCCGTTATAAATCCCATAACAGGCACTTCCATCTCCACATCAAAGACGGTTGTAATGCTTTCCCCACCAAAAAAATCTTTAAAGTACCCTTCGAGGACAAGGAGGCTAAGCATAAGGGGAACGTCCCTGCTGCGCCCGATGGGGAAAAAAATTCCAGACAAGCTTTTGAGACTTTCACAGCAAAAATATTCGGTAATGATCTTTCTCTTCGACTCATGCTTGTCTTTGAGCTTGTTTTTAAATTTATCCTCTTCGATAACAGAATGAGTACCCAACCCTAGCAAGCTCGAATTCTCAACCCTCGTTGACACCCGCTCCATCACTCGTTCCATCACCCGATTCAAATCCGCATCCCCATAAACATAAACACAGGTGTTTTCTGGCCTGTATTGCCTATTATAGAAAGCAATACATTCCTCAAAATTCAGTAAGGAGATCCCTTCTGGTACCCCAGCCGAATCAAAAGCCTGGCTGTCAGCAAAGAGATGCCGATAAGCCGTTTTCTGGCAGAGATAGATGCCATCAGTATAAGTGCCTTGCATTTCGCTATGAACGATGGGTTTTTCCTGAAAAAAAACCTCTCTTTTCATCGGAAAGAGAGGTTTAAATACCGCGTCAATATAAACATCAAGCATTTTATCATACTCGCTGTCTATGTAGCTTGCAATGGGAAAAACCGTTCGATCATGGAAGGTTAGAGCGTTTAGATAGGTATACAGGCTATTCTTAACCAAAGCTTGAAAGGGTTCCTTACAACGATACTGCTCCGAGCCACAAAAAACCATATGTTCGACCATATGAGCTGTGCCGTGATCGTTTTCGGGAGGGGTCTTTACCGAAAGAGCAAAGGTCTTATTCCTGTCCGCACAGTTTAGGTGAAAGACGTGCATACCCTGCTGCTCATAAACGCGCGCCTGAAGTCGATTGATTGATTCCTCAAGGCAAAGTTTCATTGCTTAAGCCCCAGATTAAACTTGTCATGCACAAAGCTTGCGCCCTTCTCAGCGTCCTTTTCATCTATGAGCACAGAGATTTTGATTTCAGAAGTAGAAATCATTTGGATATTGACTCCTGCGTCAAAGAGGCCTTCAAACATGGTTGCAGCAATACCCGGATTGGTAGCCATACCGGCGCCCACCACGGAAAGCTTTGCAATCTTATCATCATGGCTTAAATGATCAAAGCCGAGCATATCCTTATTTTTTTCAAGAAGGGCAAGACTATCCTTCAAGTCGGATTTATTGACAGTGAAGGAAATATCCTTGGAATTCGCACGACCAATGGACTGCAAAATAATATCAACACTGATTTTATTCTTTGACAAGAGAGAAAAGATCATAAAAGCACGACCGGGTTCATCGCTGATGCTCACCAAAGAGATTCTAGCCACATCCTTGTCAATAGCGATACCGCTTACAAAAGTTTTTTCCATTTTAGTTTCCTCCTTAACCAAGGTGCCCTCTGCCCTCGAAAGGCTTGAACGCACAATCAATTTTACTTTATACTTTTTCGCAAGCTCAACACAGCGTTTATGGAGAACCTTCGCACCTAGAGAAGCCAGTTCCAGCATTTCATCGTAGGTAATTTCATCCAGTTTCCTTGCGGTTTTTACGACGCGAGGGTCTGCTGTATACACCCCATCGACATCCGTATAGATTTCACACATTTCGGCATTCAGTACAGCCGACAGCGCAACTGCGGTAGTATCTGAGGCACCGCGACCCAGGGTTGTGATATCGCCATACTTATTCAGCCCCTGAAAACCGGCTACAACCACTATATTATTTTTCTCCAGCTCGTTTGTAATTCGTTCTGTATCAATAGACTTAATGAGTGCATTTGAATAGGTGGAAGAGGAATAAATCCCTGCCTGACCGGCGATCAGAGAAACGGCTGAAAGGCCCAGCTTCTGCAAGGCCATAGCCATTAGGGCGATACTCTGTTGCTCCCCGGTGGAAATCAACATATCAATCTCACGTTTTGAGGCGTCGGGATTTATTTCCTTTGCTTTTTCCAAAAGATCGTCTGTTGTGTCGCCCTGGGCTGAAAGCACAACGACCACCTTATTTCCCGCCCGAAAGGTTTCTGCGATTCTTGCGGCAACATTTTGAATTCTTTCGGCATTGGCTACAGAGGAGCCGCCAAATTTCTGTACAATAATCACTAGTTCCTCCATCCGGCGCAGTGCGCCAAGTTAAAATTAATTATTTATAGTATCAACCGTATCCTATCCTAAACGAATACAGCCATTTACTTGAACATCATGCCCAAGGGCTTTTATTTTCTGATCAATATCTCCTTCGGAACACAAAGGCGTCACAAAGGCCAGTTCGTCCTCATAGAGCTGCAAGAAGCGAGGTTCCCCAAAAATCTGATTAATTTGAGCCTTCAAAGCTGTAAAATCACACAAACCCGGTGCAAGCTGAACTCGAATAAGCTTTTGAACCAAAGATTCCTCAATAGGCAAAAGGCTTAAGCGTTCCGTTGACCAATGGCAAATGATGTTCTTACCAATATGCTTGACCTGGTCAATCACATCGGCCACAACCGCACTGGCTGTAGGCAACTGCCCCGCCCCTCGTCCCATCAGAGCAATCTCATCTATCACAGAACCTTTTAGTAAAATAGAATTAAACACGTCATTGACGTGGAAAAGTTTTGAATCCGAAAGCAAGATGCTGGGGGCAACCCGAGCAAAAAAACAGTCACAGCCCTCCGGCTTCTTCGCCAGAGCCAAAAGCTTCACCGCACCACCAAGACTTTTGGCATAAGCAATATCTCTTTGAGTGACGGAGGTTATGCCTTCCGTAAGAATTTCTTCATAATTCACCTGTTTTCCAGTCACCAAGGACAATAGGATTGCAAGCTTGCGGCAGGCATCATGGCCGAGCACATCGGCATCAGGGTTTCTTTCGGCATAGCCCAAACGTATGGCTTCCTTCAAAACCTCTTCATAGCAGAGGCCCTCGTTGGTCATTTTTGTCAGGATGTAATTAGTGGTTCCGTTTAAGATGGCGCTGATTTCAAAAATTTCATCTGCTGTCAAAGAAAGATTCAAAGAGCGGATGATAGGGATCGCACCACCCACGCTGGCCTCAAAGAGAAAATTGAGATTCCCTTCCTTGGCAATCTGCAAAAGCTCAGCCCCGTGTTTGGCAACCAGTTCCTTATTGGAGGTAACGACGCTTTTTCCGTTTAACAGGCACTGCTTTACATAGGTGTAAGCGGGTTCAATTCCCCCCATAACTTCAACAACAATTTTCACCTCCGGATCATGAAGGATCGTGTTGAAATCCTTGATAAGTAAGAACTCCACCGGAGAACCTGGGAGCGAGCGAATATCCAGAACATACTTCACTTGAATGGGTTGCATGGCTCTTTTGCTCACACTGTCCTTCTTGGTTTCAAGGACTTGAAAAACGCCGGAGCCAACCGTACCAAAACCTAAGATCGCAATCTCAACCATTAGCTATGTACCTCCAAACAAAAATTTGACATAAAAAAATACCTCGCTGAAACCAACGAGGTAAATTATCAATGACCTGTAAGGGAATCGAACCCTTGTTTCAGCCGTGAGAGGGCCGTGTCTTAGCCGCTTGACCAACAGGCCACGAACAAGATCTATTCTACAATAC
>CAZSXS010000007.1:0-56545 GCA_964611385.1 uncultured Defluviitaleaceae bacterium | reverse complement strand
GCCATTGTCTTATTTTACCAATTATAGACTCCGTTTTCAAGTGAAAGCACTATAATAATCTTCCTGTTATAAGCCCACGAAACAAGAGTTCTTCTCCAAATGGAACGAAAAGCACGATCGATATCGCATTCAAAAAGCTCCCTCTGCTTGTTAAGGTGGTTGCATAGTCTGAAGCGCCTTGTGACCAGCTTTGCGGAAATAAAAAATCCATCAAAAAATTAATAGCAACTATGTTCGATATGGCTAATACTGCGACCATGAAATACATCTGCTTTGAAACAGGATTCCATTTAATATGTGTTAAGAAACTAGCTTTTTTTGCTTTGAAAATGATCAGTATGATTGCAAAAAATACCACAAACGATAACAGGCCAATGCCCATAACATTTGCCTGCATACGGGAATTTACCTCTTGAGCAAAGGCTTCATAATCGCTTACTCTTAATGTACTATAGGTGAAATAGTAAAAAAGTTGAACGCAAAGATTAACCAGCCTTGAAACAATAGCAAAACCAATCAGGTAAGCAAGTGATACTGAAATTGTTTTTAGAACATTTTCTTTCTTCATTTTTTCCATTTAACAACCTCCTAGATTTTTATCTTTACCTAGGAGAAAATTATATACGACCTTTTAGCTCCTGTGCGTGTTTTTGTGCGAAAGTTCAATTTTCGTTTGAAAGTGCGGTTGTATACCCTCTCAACATAACACTTGCCTTAAACCAATGGTTCTCATATGAAGTATGGACAACACCGTCATATTTTTCCGCCACATAGTGAATGCTTCGCATACCTATCGCATGGAGCTCTTTATCTTTCTTGTGCGTTACGAAGCCACCGTTTTCTAAAATAGGCTCTATGGCATAACCATTTTCTACTACCAATATCAAAAGATTCCCTTTTCGCCTGATGGATAACTTTACACGGCGCAAAGCCTCTGGTTCGGTCTGCATAGCGGCTTCGATCGCGTTGTCCAGTAAATTGCCCAACAACGAGCACAAATCCAGCTTGCTAATAAGCAAGTCTTTGTAAAAAGCTCCGTCAGTAAGAAAGGCTACCCGTGCTTGATTGGCTTCCCAACATTTTTGGTTAATGATCGCGTTTGCGTTTTCATTTTCAACATTGATGAGCAGCGTAGAATTTAACTGCCCCTCGTATTCCAAAATGCTTTGAAGCGCATTTGTGTCACCTCTTTCCTCTGCAAATGCGCGCCACTGTGAAAGGCTGTGCTTTAAGTCATGGCTTAGCACCTTAATTCGTTCATCTGATGCTTGCTTTCGCAGCATATATCGTTCTATCATATCGTTTTGGATTGCCAGCACATTGGCCTCGGTGGTTTTAGAGAAATACCGGCAGACAAAATAGAAAACGAAATACGACAGTAACCAAATGATAAGAAATCCCGCCAAAAATACCGTTAGATATGTGCGAAATCTTTCGGCGTCCTCAATCCAAAATCTTAAGTTGCTCACAACTACCAGGCCGACGAATATGATGGAAAAACATACGATCATACCGATCCAGTATTTTCTGGGCACGTAACGTTTGCCCTCCGTACTTAAGTGCGTAATAACCAATACCAAAATAGCATATATCCCAATAAAAGGCAAAACAATCAGTAGCAGTAGCAGCAGCTGAGAGATTTCAGACGAGTACTGTATCAGAACTTTAGGAAACACAATAACACTTGCGATCAGGGCTGAAAACATAAATATCACTAAATTCACAATCGCAAAAAAAATCTTTTCTTTGGACTTACCGCCCATAAAAAAAACTGGATATAAAATAAAGATTACAATGATTAAATTCCCCACCAAAAATAAGCCGGAAACATTTAGCGAAACTAATTGCAAGGCTGCTTCGATCAGGCTAATAAACAATATAGCAAGCGCAAGGCGTAATCCTCTCCACTTTTGGCTGAGGCCAGTTGTTTTAAAATAGAAAAAGGTTTGTATGCATGTAATAGATGACATGACTAAAACTTGAATAATCACGGTAAATACGATTAAGGATACATCCATAAATCCAATTCACTCCCCTCAAAACTTCAGCAACCGTAAATAGGGTCTTACTAAAACCGTGAGGGGAAGGAGAAGAAAACTTTTTTCAAACTGCGAAAAAAGTTTTCTTCTCCTTCCCCTCACACCCCCCATCCTCATCTTTCAAAAAAGCCGGACATAGGTGGCGATATAAAACCACTGTAAATATTAAATAAGCAAAAGGCTTTTGAGCATTGTCTGAATGCTCAAAAGCCTTTTATATTCTGCATAAACGATCTCAAATCCCCACGTCCGGCTTTTTTGAAGAGGGAGGGTAGGGGGCTTGGGGGAAGGGAGGGAGAAACTTTTTTCGCCGTTTGAAAAAAGTTTCTCCCTCCCTTCCCCCAAGGTTTTAGCTTTTCATCCACCTCGACGAACTGCCGCAGGGTAAAGATAAGCCGGTCTTGGTGACCATCAGCCCTAGCTCTTCTGATTCAACTTTGCCGCCGTAACGCTTTTGAATGAGACTTTCCATGATGTAACCGGCCGTCTTGGGGGAGATGCCTGTTGTGTAGGCGTTTAAAAGCATGAATAGGGGCTCCTCACTCAATACGTTGGAAACGAGCTCCACTAGATCGTATAAGCCTTCTTCCAGCTTCCATACTTCGCCGGAGGGCCCCCGCCCGTAGGAGGGTGGATCCATGATGACCGCATCGTACCTTTTGCCGCGCCGGATTTCCTTCGCTACAAATTTGAAGCAGTCGTCCACAATGTATCGTATGGAGTCTGTATTGGAAAGCTCTGCGTTTTCCTTGGCATAGGCTACCATTCCCTTTGCCGCATCTACGTGGCAGACCGATGCTCCGGCTGCCGTTGCTGCTACACTGGCACCTCCGGTGTAAGCAAATAAATTTAAAACTTGAATGGGCTTTTTGCTTCCCGCTTTTTCCCGCTTTTTTGCTTCTGCTGCAATCAAGGCCGAAAACCAGTCCCAGTTTGCAGCCTGCTCTGGAAAAATTCCCGTGTGCTTGAATCCCATGGCTCGTACATGAAAGGTTAAAGCGCCGTAGGTCAGTTTCCATACCTGGGGAAGCGAACGGATGTCCCAGCTTCCCCCACCGGTGTTAGAACGCTTGTATATGGCGTCCGGGCTGTGCCAGCCTTTGTCGTCACTAATTTTCCAGATCGCTGCCGGATCAGGCCGTACCAGCGTGTATTTTCCCCATCGCTCCAGACGCTTCCCCTCTCCGCAGTCAATCAATTCATAATCCTTCCAGCCCCTTGCTATCCACAAGTGTATTTCTCCTTTGCTATTTTATTAAGCCTTAAACCCTCGGCTTGTTTCTTCGGGTACATATTCGTTCAGTACGCTCTTTTTGCCTCTGCCCGAGTAGGTCAAGCCCGCATACAAGGTTTGGCTGTTGTCCATGACAGGTTCTTCCTTGTCATACGTTGAAATCTGTTCAAAGCCTTCGTATAGTTCTTTTAAGATCTTAATCGAGTCTTCCAGATAGCTTTGTGCATCGGCAGCATAATAAGCCAAATTTAAAAGCTTGTTGACATAGAGGTATAAACGCATCAAATCATATGAAAGAGAGACATTCATGTCAAGTGATTTCATTAAAAGCATTAAAAAGTCTTTCGCTTCATAGATAAAAACACAACGGCTTTCTTTCTCTTCTTTTTGACAAGCCAAGGCCTTATTGATGTTTAATTGTAACAATTCATAGTTTATTAAGACCATTTGCAACGGACTGGCAGAGGCTATCCTTGTTGCATAGGGTTTGTAATATTCCTTCACTAAAATCCCTCACTTTTATCCAGTATGGGCACTGATAACACAATACACCCAAGCAATAGGAGCATTACCTTAACAAAGACAAAATTTGCTGCGGGCGCTGATTGGCCTGAGCCATGATGGACATAGCTGCCTGAGAGATTACGTTGTCTTTTGAATACTTTGCCATTTCTAAGGCCATGTCCGTGTCTTCCAGACGGCTTCTGGAGCGTTCAGTATTTTCAGAGGTTGCATCTAGGGTGCTTACCGTATATTCAAGGCGGTTTTGATAAGCGCCAAGCAAGGCTCTTGATGTGGAGATATCCGAAATTGCCCTGTCAAGTTTGACGAGGGCTTCATTGGATAGTGGTGAACTCATAAGCGTTAAGCCTGAAAGCCCCAAGATCGAAGTTGAAATCGGTGGGATTTGAATCACTGTTTCAAGTCCGGAGTTGGGGCCGGATTGAATGATCAGTGGGCCATAGTCCTTGATGGAAGCCTCCATCTTAATGTTTCCACTTGCTATGGCACCAGGATTAACGGTGCCCAGATTATTGATGGTAATGGTGCTTACCGGCGATGTGGCTGCCCTTGAAACAAATTGATGGTTGCCATTTGTACGATCGGTCTCAACCTTTAAGTCAACATAAAGCTTTTGCCCGTTTCCAGAAGTAACGGTAACTCGATTTCCCTCGGAGCTAACAACCATAGAACTGTTGAACCCGATGTCAGCGCTGCCGTTTGGCATTGGTAAATGAAAGGATACCTTACTTAGTACAGCATTAGTTCCAACGCTAGATAAAGCGGTATGCGCGGTTTGAATCGGTGTAGCAGCAGCACTGTTTATAATACCACTGGCAACAGTGCCTGGATTACTGCTTATAGTAATACTATTCGTTAAAAGATTTTCAAAGTAAATCTTCGTAGGGTCAGTGGAATCCTGACGGGCTACAATTCCTAATGCTTGGCAACCGGTGACGATTTTGTTAAGTGCTTGATCAGCTGTCTCTCCTCCTGCAAGAGTGATGTTTGTCCCATTGATTGTTATGGTACCGGCAGTAGCCGGATCTTGTATTTTCATAGAAGCTGCGGCCATCGGCGTCAAAGAAACATCAATAGCTCTGTTGGATCCAGCCTGCCTGGATTCAATAAAGATTTGGCCGGTACCATTTTTCCATACATTTGCATCAAGCTCTTCGTTTAAACTTTGTAATTTTGAAAAAATTGAATCCACAGATTCCCCAGCAGCATAGTCCACTCGAATGCCATTTACCATAATTGCGCCATCTATTGCAGGAGATTGTAGAGTAAAGGAAACCTGCGCTGGCAATCCAGCCTTTTCAATCTCATACTTTAAGGTTCCAGGCTGAACGGTACTGGAGACATAGGAAACCTTCGAGCACAAATCTGGGAACATAATGTTTGCGCCTGTTCCTGTGATGCCCGTAGACAGTGCCATTCTGGAAGCACCACCGGCCAAGATTTTGGTTTTGTTGAATTCAGTTTTGAAAGCTGAATCGTCTATTTCCTTTAGAAGCTGGTTGACTTCCACTTGGATTTTTTCACGATCAGCCGCTTCCAGGGTGCCGTTAGCTGATTGAACCGCCAGCTCACGCAGACGCTGTACCATAGCTTGAACTTCATTCAAAGCACCGTCTGCTGTCTGTACCATGGAGATCCCATCCATGGCGTTTTGGCTGGCTGTGTTCAAGCCTTTGATTTGAAGCTTTAATTTATTGGTAATCGCCATTCCGGATGCGTCGTCCTTAACCGAATTGATTTTCACGCCTGTTGACAACCTCTGCATGGACGCATCCATATTTCTCCCCGCATTCAGCAAGGCAAGCCTTGTTTGTAAAGCTGGTATGTTATTGTAAATTCTCATATTGCCCCTCCCCAATATTATAAATCTGTCTTCCTACGACATGGCAAATTAATACAGCGCCGCTACTCTAGATCCACACTTTTTACCAAAGTGGAAACCAACTCATAAAATCGTTTTCCTTGTACAGAAAACGCTCTGTTTTCCTGCTTCTCATCTGCCTTCGTATCAAGTTCCTCCTCGGCATTTGCAGCTTTTGCAACATTTGCACCACTTGTGGCCGACCCCGAATCCTGGTTTCCTACCAAAATTTTAATATCTGGCTTCAAGCCCAAGTCTTGGATGTTCTCTTTAAGCTCCTGCAGTTTGCCTTCCAAAAGCGCCTCGCCTTTTTCAATGCTGATCTGCAAATCCAAGCTTTGGTCTTTGGTTTTAAAGAACATCTGTACAGTGCCAAGTGCCTTTGTATCTAAGGACATAAAAACAGAAGGTTCCCTCTTTTGCTTAAGCACCAGCATATTAAGCGTGCTGAGCCCAGCTTTTAGCTTCACGGGAAGACTCAGCTTGCTTGGGTCTGCGTTTCTGGCTTCGGCCTGCAACAGCCCACGAACTTGTTCTAACTTTTGATAGTCCCCAACCTTTAAGTCCACCTGAGAAAGATTATCCAAAAGCCCCTGATTTACTTCTGCTGGGCTTTTCCCTTCCACCAAGTCCTTTAACTCGGCATCCATAACAGAATCCAAATCCGTACCCAATGCTGACAGGCCTTTTGAAAGCAAATGCTCATCGTTCGCCCGCTCCTTAGCCAACAGAAGATTTTTCATGCTCATGGGCATGTTTCTTTCCTGTAACCAGGTTAGGGCTTCATCAGGATAGCTTTGCAGGCTGTTGAGTTGCTGTAGAAACGCTTTTGCTTGGTCTTGCTGCGCTCTTTCCGCAGCAGCGGGATGATTGTTTTCTGTTTCGGAAAACGATTGAAGGATACTGCTCAAAGGTTGATTCATAAAGTCACCCTTCAATTCTTCAAGTCCCTTTTCTCCATTTGGAGCTGTCAGCTTGCTAATCAGACGGTCAAGCTCCGATTTGGCAACGCTCAGTTTCAGAAGTTCTGTTTTGTTGGAAGGCTGCTGCGCCAAAAGTTGAAGATTCTCTATAGAGGGCTGCAGGTTGCTGTCTTGCAGCAGCGCTTTTTCCTCCTCAGTAACTGGCCTTTGATCTGTATATTTTTCTTTGATTTTTTCCATGGCCTGTCGAATATCGCTTCGCTTCGTTTCCTCCAAAAGGCCGAAGTTTTTGTCAATGTTTATATCTAACCTAGAGCTTGCACCCTTGGTTTTACCCAAATGCTTCGAAGCCTCAAAAAGATTGTTTAAGGTTAAAGGCAGTTGCGTTTTCAGGGTCAATCCTAATGAAGCGGCACCATCACTTTGAATCTGATTCAACATTCTATAAATAGAAATAACGCTTTCTCTTGTTTCACTGTCCAAGGATTTGTTTTTGTCCATTTCATAGATCTGGGCTGCAATTTTGTCTGCGTTATCCTGGCCAAAAGTTTCCTCAAACTGACTGACATAATCCAACAATGAATCCACATGCATCTCGGAAGGAACCAAGCCTTCTTTCACCATGTTTGCGGCGATGGCTGGGTGAAGTCGGTTATGGATCTGGTTGATTTTATTATCAATCATGCGCAGCTCGTACAGTGCTTCTTCCGTAATATCTATTTGATTTTTGGATAAAATAGTGGCTGCACGGATATTTTCGTCTGAGGATTCAATGGAAAGCTTTTGCAGTAAATCGCCGAATTGTCCGGATACCTTTTGGAAGGTATCACCGAACTTTGCGGTGGGAACTGTTTGGAAAGCTTCGTATGCACTTTCAGCACGGGTCAAGTCACTGATTGCTGTTTGGCTTCTTGCAAGGGCAACTTGTTCATGAATGGCATTGATGGTAAAATCTGAACGCTTTAATAGTAAGTTACCAAAGACATTGTTGGTCAGCGGATTTATTTTTGTCAGCCTGTCGTATAGGCTGGACATTTTATCGACGTTGGCCTCGGTAACGGGAGCAGAAACCGACCGAAGGGCGCTTTCATATTTTTCTTTGTCTAAGGCCCGCAAGTGCTCAACCGCTTCTCGCAAAGGCATGGTATCAATGTTGATCTTTTTACCAATCAACCGCTGAGCTGCCTCTGTGGAAAGCTTTAAGCGAATTTCCTCCAGGTAAAGTTTGGATTCTTGGAGTTTACCGGCCTTGTCCGTATCCAAGTTGACTTGACCACGCTCCGACACACTAGCAGCACCGGCTGTACCAGCAATATTGCCAGCACCCATAGTTCCTGTGGCTCCCCCAATTCCAGCAGCACCCGCCGTTCCAGCATTGCGCAAATTAAACAGAGTAATGGGTCTGTTGTGGTTCTGCAAAAATAGGATACGTTGTGTGTCTATCTTTGGCAGTTCTTTTAAAAGACTGTCGTAGGTTTTTTCCAGTTGTTCAGGGTTTACACTTGGAGCTACGTTTTGCAACTCGCCCTCAAAAAGCTCTGCTTTATAAATATCCTTGTTTTCCCGAATGAGTAAACTCAGTTGCCGAATCAACTTTTCTGTATCCAGAGGCTTTTTCAACAACTCTGCTTTATATACATTGTTTTTTGTAATGGGGATTTCATTGTCAATTAAAAAGCGGGCTGTGTCCAGATGGTTTAAGCTGATCCCTTCCCGCCTGTAAATCTCTTTTGCCTTCCCTTTAAGCTCCTTCCAAACTTGATTACTGATGGCCTTTGCTTCCTCTTGGCTGTGGGATAGACTCACAGCATCTGAATAGTCTGAAAACTCAGGCTCTTCAGCTTTTGCAGAGCCTTTCTCTGCTCCCTCACTCTGTTTGGATGAAGTACGCTTGGTTCCGCTTACGCTAAACTGGGAGCGGTAAATAGAATCCACGGAAAGCGTTTTGTTTTCCTTTAATAGGTAAGAAATCTGCGTATCATTCAGCGGCATCGCTTCGTTTAATTGACGCAGCGCCTTGCTGACTTGCTTCGCGTTTTTATCGGATAAGGGAAGCTGCTCCCCTGATGATTTTTCGATAGCCAAAACTAGCTTACTCAGCATGTCGATGGAAATTTTATTTAAGGAAAGGCCACTGGCCACAAGCTCACGAACGGCGCTTTGAGTGGTACCATTGGATAACTGCGAGAGGCTGTTCTTTGCTCGAGCCAGAGCCAAGGCTTCTGCTTCTGCCTCAGACTGCTCTTCACTCAGAGCCTGGACTTCTTCACCAGAGGCATCCATTCCAGCCTTTAGACCGCTTTCTTTACCGTCGCCCTTTACAAAATTTGCTTTTTTAAATAAAGTCAAGATTTCTCCCTGACGGGTTATTTGCTTACGGGACTTTGTCGTGCCCTCGTTCACAAGAATTTGCCGTAGCTTCAATCCATCCTTGTCATTTTTTATAACCTTAAAGGTAAGCTCATCCCCCACTTCGCCGTTAATGGTTGCACTTTCGGCTTCAAAGGATAGTTTATTTTTCGTCGTTAAGGTTAATTTATGCTCGGTTTTTTCTGTAATTGTAGCAGTTATAATTTGGTTTACTTGTAGGTTGCTCTGATTGCTGCCAGATTGTTGATTATAAATCCGGTTTAAATTTCCTTTGCCCAGCTTACTTATGTCGATTTGCATTCAAAAGCCCTCCTTTCGTTTGAAACATGGTTTTTGAACGTTACTGAGTATAGTCTTCCCTTTTTAGCGCCTTCAATGATTTGAAAATTTTGTGTTTATTTTTCATCAAAATTATTTCGGACGCTCTGCAAATATTATTGAGCAAAATTTAAACTTTTTTCTGAGTTATTCGTAATTAGTAAAGACTAGAACCAGTACAAAGAAAACAAACGAAGCAAATAAATAGGAGGGGTTATCATGTTTAAACTGCGTGCTGAATTAAAGCAGGAGGCAAAGTACTTATTAAAAGGTAATTGGGGTAAAGCCATCACTTTTGTCTTGGTTTTTGTGGTGGTTCAACTTCTTATTGGGGGAATCAGTTCAACGGGCATTGGTGTTCTTCTTCCATTTTTGGTAGGCGGACCTCTTGCGCTTGGCACATCCATTTACTACTTAAACTTTTACCGGGGAGAACGAGCCGATGTTGAAATGCTGTTCAGCGGCTTTAACAATTTTGTTTCCGCTCTGGTACTCTTTGTCTTGCACAATCTTTTTGTGTTTTTATGGAGTCTGTTGTTTGTCATTCCCGGAATGGTTGCCGGCTTAAGCTATTCACAATCCTTTTTTATTCTTGCCGACCATCCAGGGATCAGTGCAAGAGAAGCTTTAAGTCTGAGCAAAGACATGATGCGGGGGCATAAGCTACGGTATTTCGTCCTAGAGCTTAGCTTTATCGGGTGGTCCATCCTTTGCATGTTCACCTTAGGAATCGGATACCTTTGGCTGATTCCCTACATTCAAGTAACCAAGGCTGCTTTCTATCAAGATTTGAGGGATAATTACTACTCCTATGTTCCACCTATGGAAGCACCTGTGGAACCTCCAGTTTTTGAAAAAGACCCTCGCAGTAATTAATGATACAGGTTATATTGTCCTCCTCGAAATCATATACTTGTTTAAATGATTTCAGGAGGATTTTTCATGTCTGTCAAAAAGTTTTTTACTTTACTTAAAAAAAATTTACTCATATCCGTCTTACTGATCGTTCTTTTTGCTCTCGTTTGCCGCTTGTTCTTAAACAGAAGTGTGATCCCAACCTTTAGTGCAAGCAAGGAAGCCATCAGCGTGCCTTGTATTATGTATCATCACATTTCTTCGGATTCGTCCAAGGGTAGCAAGTATGTGATTACACCCCAGGTTCTAGAGCAAGATTTAAAGTATATCAAGGAGCAAGGCTTTACGCCGGTCTTAATGGAAGAATTAATCAGTTATACGGAAGAATTTTTCAGCACCCTACCCGAAAAGCCCATACTCATCACCTTTGATGACGGGTACTATAGCAACTATGTTTATGCCTATCCTTTACTGCAAAAGTATAATATGAAGGCAGTCATCTCCATCATCGGAAAGCAAACCAACGAGATCGCCTATAGCGGCAAGCAAAATGTGAAGTACTCGCACTTGAACTGGGAGCAGGCCAAAGAAATGGTGGAATCTGGCCTAGTGGAAATCCAAAATCATTCCTATGATATGCATGAAAAGTCGGGCAAACGCGTCGGGGTTCGGAAAGGACGCTATGAAAGCGTATCGGATTACGAACATGCCTTAGAGGGGGATGTTTTGAGACTACAGGATTTAATGCAAGAGAAGCTGGGCTATACCCCCAGTACCTTTGCCTATCCATTTGGAGAGTTTTCAAAGGAGTCGGATGATATCATGAAGTCCTTTGGCTTCAAGGTTGTCTATAGGGCCAGTGAGGGCATGAACCGCATTGAAAAAGGGATGGGCTTTATGGTTATCAAACGGTTTAATCGTCCTTATGGAGAAAGCACGGAGCATTTTTTTAAACGCTTGATCAGTAAGATGTAAGGGTTAAACCGCTGAGTATACGAAGGAGAACGCTATGTGGAACACAAGAGGACTAAGAGGAAGCACCTTTGAGGAGCTTCTGAACCTAACAAACGAACGATATAGGGCCAAAGGCCTGGCCTTGATCCAAAAAATTCCAACGCCCATCGTCCCTGTGAAATTTGAAGACAAGAGAATCAAAGACGGATATTTTGAGCAACAAAGCACCGTAGATTACATAGGCCTTGCCCAGGGCTACGCCTTGGCCTTTGATGCCAAGGAAACCGCCTCCAAAAGTCTCCCTCTATCCAATATTCATAAGCATCAGATTGCTTTTATGGGAGAATTTGTAGGACATAAGGGGATTGCTTTTTTGCTTGTATACTTTAAAATCTTTGATGAGTATTATTTTCTGCCCTTTGAGGACTTAAAGGTCTTTTGGGAGCAGCAAGAGCGAAAATCGATCCCCTATGAGGCCTTTGACAAAGAATACCTGGTCAAAAACAAGCACGGTTTCTTTGTACATTATTTGGAGGCAGTGAACCGGTATTTGGAGAAAAAAGAAGAGCAAAAAAATCCTTAAGATTGTCAGTAAGAATCCTAAGCAGCCGTACGCTTTTATGAAGTTCAATCAAACCCGAAACGGAGGTTCCCTATGTTTAAAAAGACACTTGTATTGTTGATGATTCTGAGTCTGACGCTTTGGCTTTGTTCCTGTGCGAGAGAATACAAAAATTCAGAGTTTGTTCTTGAAGCAAATGAAAGCCTAAGCAGTAGTGTCCCACAAAACTTAATAGCAAACGCTTCCGGTCAAGAAGCCTATACCTTGTATTATACGCATGGGTGTAGGCTTTCTTTATATGAGCCGAAATCGGGAATTTACGCGGGAGCGAACATGATTTTTGACAAAAGCCTCTCCTCATTTGCAAGCTTTGAAGATAAAACAAAGTCTCATGCCATGTATGTCTATGAGTTGGAGCTGGGAAAGGAGGTTCCGGTGGAATGGATACTGGGCATGGCTGCAAAGGATAAAATCCCCTTTTTTTTACTCACTCCACCCCTGCAAAATCCCTTTGATCGAGCCCTTTTGCAAAAGACGGCTCAAGCCCTGGGCGAATATAAGGTTCCGGTGCTGGTGGAGCTTTACCATGATCCCAAGAGCCTGGGCCTGGATCCTAACGACTATCTTGAATTCTTCAAAGTCGCCCGTGCAAGCTTCGACCGCTATGCACCTAATGCAGCCTTGGTCTTCGGTTTAAGCAGCACCAGCATCGACAGCTTGTATTATGATCCAGGGGAGGCAGCTGATTGGGCGGCCATCAGCTTGGTCTTCCCGGTGGAGAATGGTAGTTACAGTGAAGCACTGATGGCAGCCTTTGATTATTTTTATAATTTGTTTCAAAAGGATAAGCCCATTGCCGTCTTCATAGCCGTCAGCCATTTCAGTACCAAGGAATATAGCTATTACACCAAGGAAGCAGCTGCCAAAATTCAAGAAAGCTACAAGCAACTGTCTGCCTACCCACGGGTCAAGGCCATCAACTACTTAAATTACAGCGAGATAGATTTTTCTGGTACAGAAAATTATTTGATCACTGATCAAGAGGAAATTACCAAAGCCTATACAAAGGCCTTAAACGGTAAATTTTTAAGCGAGGTAGAAGTATCTGATTCGAAAAATCCAACTAAAACCCTCTTGCGTTCTCCTTTCAAAGCGTTTAAAATAGACAGTGAAATCTATATTTCTGAGTTATCGCTGCAATATGACTTCAATGTGGAAACGGCGGAGGTCGCCATGCCAAAGAATTTTTTAACCATTGACGGAGAAAAGCACTACAAGCTTAAGGAATTAAAAGTGTTGGGGCTGGAAGCAGAAGCGGTCGTCAACGAGGCGGAAAAAACCATCAAACTGTTAAACAGATTTGTAATTCAGCAACCATAAGGCATTGGAATGGAAATGCCTAAAAAGCAGACAAAGTAAAGGGGATAAAAGATGAGCAGCAAAATAAGATTGGTAACTGTAGAGGATGCAGAAAGCATATTGGATATTTATGCACCCTATGTAAGCAACACCAGCGTAACCTTTGAGTACGAAGCACCTACTTTAGACGAAATGCAAAATCGAATCGCAAACATTAGCAAGCGACTTCCATACCTGGTCTGCGAGCAGAACGGAAACATCATTGGCTACACCTTCGCAACAAAGCACAGAGAAAGAGCGGCCTACAATTGGTCAGTAGAATCATCCATTTATATTTTTTCAAATTTTCATAGAAAAAAAGTAGCAACCGCCCTCTATAACTGCTTGTTTGAATTCCTGCAAAGGCAGGGCTACTACAATGTCTATGCCGGAATTACTATCCCCAACGACACAAGTCTTGAATTTCACAAAGCTCAAGGCTTCAAAACCGTCGGTACATATACCAATGTGGGATATAAATTCTCCCAGTGGCACGATGTAATTTGGCTGCAAAAAAATCTGATCAGCTACACCATCAATCCATCAGAAACGCTTTCGATTCATGATTTGCACAGTGAAGATAGGACGGCCATTTTGGAGAAGTATTCAAAAATGCTATTGATCTGATGCATAAAGTTTATTGGGCCTTTCAAAAAAGCCGGACATGGGTGAGGTATGGATCCTACGGAAATTTTGAAAGACCCAGTTTATCACGATTACAAGAAGGAAGCTGCTTGCTAAATATTAAAGCGGCTACATATATCAATCACAACTAAAAAGCTGTTGCTACCTGAATTTAGGTTGCAACAGCTTTTTTTGGTCTTTCAAATATCCGTGGGATTGATACTATACCCATGTCCGGCTTTTTGAAAAGGGATGGAGGAGGCTTGGGGGAGGAAGGGAAAAACTTTTTCGCCGTTTGAAAAAGTTTTTCCCTTCCTCCCCCAAGGTTTTAGAAAGCTCTCTTTTTTTCTATTGACAAAATCTTCTCTTTGGGTGTATATTAAACCAAGTAAGTTGGTATGAATTAATTTTTATACCGATTGGAGGTTAAATATGAAAATTTCCACAAGAGGCCGCTACGGATTGCGGGCGCTGCTAGACTTGGTTGCCCATAGTGACGGTCAGTGTGTTACCTTAAAAAGTATTGCTGAACGACAAAACCTTTCGGAGCCTTATTTGGAGCAGCTTATGGCTGTTTTAAAAAAAGCTGACTTTGTGAAAAGTATTCGCGGTTCTCAGGGGGGGTATATGCTGAATGTTGACCCTGATGTGGTAACGGTGGGTGCCGTGCTCCGAGCGCTGGAAGGTGCTCTGTACCCGGTGGAGTGCGTAGCTGGTAGTGATACCGGAAGCTGCGGCCCCTATAGCTGTGAAAATTGTACTACTCGCCCAGTTTGGGAAAAGCTCTATGAACGTTTGAATGACGTTTTAGATTCGATTACCCTGTCTCAGTTAGTTTGTAAGTTGGAAGAATAATTTTTAATATAAAAATACGGTAGCCATGGCCGACAGATCCATGCTTGGAATTTCTTGCATGGTGGGGGAAAAAGCAGCCATGGGCTGTTGAAAGGATGAAGATAATGAAACGAATATATTTTGATCATGCGGCCACAACTCCTATCCGGCCCGAGGTCTTTGAGGAAATGCTTCCCTACCTAAAGGAAAACTTTGGAAATCCATCCAGCATTTATGAGATTGCTCGCCGAAGCAAGAAGGCTATCGACCAGGCTAGGGAAAAAATCGCCAAGGCTATTCATGCGGCACCTGGGGAAGTTTATTTTACAGGTGGTGGCACGGAGGCTGACAACTGGGCCATCAAGGGCATAGCCGAAAACTATAGCGCAAAGGGAAAGCATATTATCACGCTTTCCATCGAGCACCATGCCGTGCTGCATACCTGCGCCTACCTGGAGAAAAAAGGCTACAAAGTCACCTATCTGCCTGTTGAAGCAAATGGGATCGTAAACCTAGATACCTTAAAGGCTGCCATAACAGAGGAAACCATTCTAATTTCCATTATGTTTGCCAATAATGAAGTGGGTGTTATTCAACCGATCAAGGAGATCGGTGAGCTTGCCCGCTCGAAAGGCATATTCTTCCATACAGATGCCGTGCAGGCAGTGGGGCAGGTGGCCATTGATGTGCAGGAAATGAATATAGACCTTATGACCCTTTCTTCCCATAAGGTGAACGGCCCCAAGGGAGTAGGAGCCTTGTATGTCAGAAAAGGGATCAAGCTTGGCGCCTTTATTCACGGAGGCGCTCAGGAGAGCAACAAACGAGCTGGGACGGAAAACGTGGCAGGCATAGTTGGCTTTGGGAAGGCGTTGGAACTTTCAGTTCAAGAAATCCCAGAAAAAACCGAAAAGATTTTGGCTTTAAGGAACAAACTCATAGATGGAGTATTAAAGAGCGTACCCAATGCATCCTTAAACGGCGACCGTGAAAAGCGCCTACCAGGAAATGCAAATATTTCCTTTGCGTTCATTGAGGGAGAATCTTTGCTTTTGCTCCTAGATATGAAGGGTATATCGGCTTCCAGTGGTTCGGCCTGCACTTCGGGCTCTTTGGATCCCTCTCATGTTCTTTTAGCCCTGGGTGTACCCCACGAAAAAGCCCACGGCTCCCTTCGTGTGACCTTGAGTAAGGAGAACACTGCGGAAGAAATTGACTACTTTTTACAGGAGTTACCCCCCATTGTACAGCGCTTACGCGACATGTCACCTTTGGGATAAAGATATGAATAGAATCAGTCTTGTTCAAAGACTGAGAATAAGCACGAGGAGGATAAAAAAATGTTATATACAGAAAAGGTTATGGATCATTTCAGTAATCCAAGAAACGTAGGAGAAATCGAAGAGGCAAGCGGAGTTGGCACGGTTGGAAATGCAAAATGTGGCGACATTATGAAGGTGTCTTTAAGAATAGAGGACGGCGTTATTTTGGATGCCAAGTTTAAAACCTTCGGCTGCGGAGCTGCCGTTGCAACCAGCAGTATGGCTACAGAGATGGTTAAGGGCAAGACGATAGAAGAAGCCCTTAAAATTACCAACAAGGCTGTAATGGACGAACTGGGCGGCTTGCCTGCCGTCAAGGTGCATTGCTCTGTTTTGGCAGAAGAAGCCCTTCACGCTGCCCTTTGGGATTATGCGCAAAAGAACAACATTACCATTGAGGGTCTTAAACCCCCGGTGGAGGATGATGATGAACATCTTCACTCCTGTGAAGCGTAAACAAAATAAAACCCTCATGAGCAAAGCATGTTCGCTTTTGCTCATGGGGGTTTTTGATTTAGCTTATAACAAGGATTTTGTCCGATTGCAAGCTTTTGTTCAGTTGCCAGGTTCTACGGAAAGGGCTTTATTGCACAGTGCAAGCGCCTTGGCCGCCGCAGCCGCCTCTTCCTTGTGCGGGTCTAACACCGGTTGTATTGTAGATGCAGACTCCGTCTTCGCTGTAGGTACAAACGCCATTCACGTTACAATTGTAGGTGTTTATGGCGGTTCTGGTTACTGTTGGGATGGTTGCTACTTGGGTGCGTACCCTACTAGCGGCTAAAACATTAACTGTTCCTGCTGCAATGGCTACAACCATAACGCCAACAGCCAATAACTTTTTCATTTTCATAAAAATTCCTCCTTCTTCTGCAGCTTTTATAGTCCTCTTTAGCAACTCAAGGACTGATAAAATTGCATCAATTGATTTTGCAAAAGTATAAACCTTATTTGTGTCAAAAGTATGTTTTTTTATATTTTTATTCCAAGTGGTTTTAAATCCCGATACACAAATACCGACGAAAAACCTGCGGCCTCTAGCAACGCATAAGCTTCTTTAAAGTTCTTGTAGAGATCCTCTGGTCGATGCGCATCGGAACCGACAGTAACGATCTCGCCCCCTAAGGCCTTATATTGCTTTAAGATCTCAAGTTTCGGATGGACTTGGTTTAAATTGTAGCGATACCCAGAGGTGTTCAGCTCCAGTCCTTTTCCTCTTTCAATGAGAGCCTTTAGAATCGCGTCAATTTTTTCCTTGTACTCCTCATAACGCAGCTCGTTGTCTGGATATTTTGAATAGCGTACTAAATAATCCAAGTGCCCATACACACAGAAGTCGGAAAAAGTTTTTACATTGGTCAATACTTCAGCAAAGTAGAGTGTAAAGGCTTCTCTCTTGCTTTTATTTCCAAAAAAATTCCCCCAATACAAGTCAACGCCTCCGACATCATGAGAGGATCCAATGATAAATTCAAAGGCCTGGCTCTTTGTGAAGCTTTCAATCTGTTGAACCAAATGCGGACCCAGGCCGATCTCTACTCCCAGGGTGAGGCGGATTTTCCCGCTGTACTTGTCTTTCAGAGCCTCAAGGGTTCGAACGTAGTCGTCATAATCAATCTGATGTGGAAACGCGGTTCCGTCTCCTTGGTAGTCTACATGATCGGTCAGCGCGATTTCCTCCAAGCCTAGCTCTATTGCTCTTTGTACCATGGACTCCATTGGAGCCTTGGAATCCGTCGAATAATTTGTATGACAATGATAATCAATCGCCAGCATATTGTTCCTTCCTTACGTAGAAAAATTTTTACTCAGCGTGCATATTATAGTAGTAAGCTGAAAGTTTGTATATAGTTTTTTAATCGCTGGCTTGCGTGTATAAATATAATGCAAAACCAAAAAATATATGCTATAATAGTAAAAAATAATAATTATGTGTACCCGAATATCCGGCGCATTTGAAAACGCCGAATATCGCACAGATGGAGGATAAGATGATTTCAACAGGAGAAGTAATACGCATTGAAAACGACAACACTTTAAGCTTTGGTGATTACTTATCTAAGGAAAAGAAAAAAGTAAATGATTTTGAAGTGGATGGGGACTTGTATAATGTAAGAACCTACGACAAAGCAACTCGCCTTGAAAAGAATGGAAACCTGCTGCTTGAAACCGTGCCGGGCGCCTGTGTACATAGCCTCAGCATGAACGAAAAGCTTGTTACGTTCATGCTCGAAGGCTTTGAAGACACCCAAGTCACCTTGGAACTTTTACCTGAAAAGGAATATAAGATTTTTATTGATGGTGTCAACGTTGGGAATACCAAGTCTACACTTTCAGGCAAGATTAATTTCAGCATTGAATTGTCTAACAACCTGCAAAAGGTTAAAATAGAGCATTTTAAATAAAGCGCTTTTACACGACTGATTTCAATGCGGCAAGGCCGCAAAAGGGGATTTGTATGAAGTTTTTAGTACTATTGGGGGATGGGATGGCAGATTATCCCATCCCAGAATTAGAGGATAAGACACCCTTGGAAGTAGCCAACAAGCCCACAATCAACTTGCTGGCTTCCAAGGGAAGCTGCGGAATGGCAGCGACTCTCTTTAAAGGCTTACCCACAGGAAGCGACACAGCCAATTTATCCGTATTAGGCTATGATCCTCATGTTTATTATACAGGCCGTTCTTCCATTGAGGCTTTGGGCTTGGGTGTTCCCATGAAGGATGAGGACACCATTTTTAGGTTAAATCTTGTTACCGTTAGCAACGAGGCGGGGGAATTTTCTCCCTGCCTTGACTTGTCCCAAATGACCATGTTGGATCACAGCGCCGGTAAAATTACCAACGAAGAGGCCTTCGCCCTCCTGGATTCTTTAAAGCCTATCCTAGAAACGCAACAAAGAAAGCTCTATGCCGGAGTCGGTTATCGGCATATTTGTGTGTGGAACGGCATTGACTACGATTATGTTATGATCCCGCCTCACGATATCCTGAGGCAAAATATCAAAGCCCATTTACCCAAAGGCAAATATGCCCATGAAATCATGGATTTAATGAAACAGGCTCATGAGCATCTAATGAAGCATCCCATCAATCAAAAGCGTATGGCAGAGGGGAAATATCCTGCCAACTGCATTTGGCTCTGGGGTGAAGCCAAAAAGCCAAAGCTCGATCACTTTTATACACGATATGGCGTTCATGCTGCGGTGGTGACCGCTGTTCCCTTAATTGAAGGCTTGGCAGTGGGCCTGGGAATGGAGATTATTAAAGTAGACAATGCTACTGGAGATTACTACACCAACTATGCCGGTAAGGCTAAGGCTGCGGTTGATACGGTACTGGACAAGACGGACATGGTTTTCATCCATGTGGAAGCCCCCGACGAGTGCGGTCACGACGGGGACCTGGAGCTCAAAATTAAATCCATTGAACGCATAGATGAAATGGTTTGCTATATCAAGGAAAAAATGGATGCCAGCGGTCAAGACTACAAGCTTCTGATCTTGCCCGACCATGCTACCCCCATCGCCCTCAGAACCCATACCCTAGATCCGATTCCTTTCCTGATCTACGATAGCAGGAAAGAAAAACAAACAGAAAACCCGCCCTGCTACGACGAAAAAACCGGCAAGAATTCTGGTATTTTTTACAACAAGGGCTATGAATTAATGGGAGATTTTTTAAAACGATAAAAAGAATCAAAAAAGCAGAGTGTGTTGTTTTGCACTCTGCTTTTTTGCATACTTCCCTGCAACGCTTTCAGCGGTTGACTTTCTAAAATGTTTATACTATACTATCTGAAAATAAACAAAGGTTTTTATTGAACAAAAGCACGGAGGGCAAAAATGCACATAACCATTACTGGTAATTTGGGAAGCGGTAAATCCACCATTTGTACTTACTTGAATAAAACTTACGGCTTTACGGTTTATTCCACTGGCAAAATTCAACGGGAGCTCTCTCGGGAGTTAAACTTAAGTACGCTGGATATGAATAAGCTCATGGCTAAAGATACGCACTATGACCATTGCATTGATGATGCTACAGCCAGAATCGCTAAAGAGCAAAGCCATGAAGATCTTATTTTTGATTCAAGACTGGCCTGGAACTTTGTTCCAAAATCCTTTAAGGTTTTTTTGATTGTTGATATAAATATTGCTGCCGAAAGGGTGATGAATGACCAGAGAGGAAAGGAGGAATGTTATACCTCATTTGAAGAGGCCAAAAAAAAGCTGAAAGAAAGAGCTGAATCCGAAAACCAACGTTATCAGACGATTTATAACCTGGATTATATGAATTTAAATAATTACGACTTGGTTATTGATGCTTCCTTTTGTAAACCTGAGATCATGGCCGAATTGATTTACAGTAAGGCCAAGGAGTACTTTCAGGGTTCAGACAGTAGCTATCGGCCTTCTGTCCTTTTATCTTGGAAAAATATTTACCCGATTAAAAGAGTTTTGTCGGAGGGGGCTTCTGACGGAGGAACTTGCGCCATTGGAACTTCCAACGGCGGAACTTTCAACTTGGATTTTTCCGAATCTGATTGTAATGAAATTGCTATAAGTGATAAAAAACATAGACTCTATCCCGTCCAGCGTCTCCCTGTCATAAAATATAAGGATTTTTATTTTATGATTGGAGACCATAAGCTTGCAGTTTCCTGTGCCCGTCACAATATTCCCTTTGTTTCTGTTTCTGTTATGAATCCGAAAAACGATTGTGCTGAAATAGTTGAAGTTCTTTGTACAAGTACCTCACGTAAAGATCTGAACAGCTATGAGTCTGCCTGCGACTTTACCTATCTGAGTGTACCGAATTTTATTAAAAATTAAGGGAGGAAATGAAATGAAAAGATTTTTGTCAACAATGCTCGTCTTTGTTTTGACACTCGGTTTGTTTTCAACTGTAAAACCCACTCAAGTGCAAGCCTTACAGTCCGCAACCTGGACGGAAAGCCTTCAGGCCGCAAAGGACAGTGCGGATGTCCTCGAGTTTTTGGGACTGTATCAAATTAATTCCGAAACCGACTCCATATACGAACGGGTTTCCACCAATGCGGAGGCTCTGGTTCTCGTCCTTCGTGCCTTGGGTCTTGATTCATTTGCCAACATGGATGGATTTACACATCCCTATACTACTGTTCCTGAATGGGCTGACAAATATGTAGCCTATGCTTATTCCAAGGGCTATATTAAAGAACCTTTTGATCCGAATGGAGTCTGTGATTCCCAGACCTTCTTGCGCTATGTGCTGACAGCTATGGGGTACACAGAAGGCATTGACTACGTAAACAATAGCTTGGAAGATATTTTAGCCTTTGCCAATAGCCTTGATTTGATCAATCAAAATGTAAGTCCCCAGCTTTTCATGCGGGGAGATATGATATTGATTTGCTATGATGCTTTGTTTTCCTATGTGAACGGAACCAATGAAATTCTTGTTGACAAGCTGCTGGCTCAGGGAATTGTGGATGCGGATATTTTTAATGCCCTGTTTGAGGTCTCTCTGCAGGACATCCCTGCCGACAACCAAGTGGATACTGCTCAGCCAGATTCTTCGAACCAGGTTACTGATGGAGCCTATGTCTTTGATTTGAATTCCCTTTATGGTGTATGGGTCAATCGCTTTGACCCCCAGGATAAGATTAGCTTTTGCCTTGACAATGAGGTGAATTTTGATTTAACGGACTGGTTTGATGGTCATTTTTCAATTTATGATTCTATACAAGATGAGTATGTGAATTATTACTATGTCTACAGCTCCTTATACAACGGCCTTGAAAGCCAACGCATTTATGCCGTAGATAATGGGATGATGGCCGTTGGCTTAGCTTTGGATGACAAGTTTGATTTCAACTACATTAAGCAGCTGGAAGCCCCTGTCAGCAAGACGGAAGCTTTTAATCAGGCTCTTGCCGAAGAGGCCCAAGTGCCCCAAGAAGAACCAACCCCAGAAGCCACTCCTGGACAGGTCAGTGCCCAATACATCAGTCCGGAAGACTTAAGACCTCTATACGGTACCTGGGTTTTCACTCGCCCCAACGGAGACAAGGAGCGTCTTCACTTTGCCGATTACAGCTTTGAAATGGGGCAGGGTGCAATTTATGCCGTAGACAGCCTCGGCAACCCCATGCTTGATCGGGTTGAATTTACCTACACCTTGAATCTGTTGGAAGAAACAGATAATGGCACAAGCTTTAAGGCTGAAATCAAGAACATGAGTACTGGACAAACCATTGTCGATGGTGAAATTCTTTGCAACGCTAAGCTTGGTTCATTGACTTTCCTTGGTCAAACGTATAACAAGGGAAGCATTAAGTATTAGGATTTTTAGGATTCTTTATCAAGTTTTGATATAAGCGCACGAAAAAAGCAGACAGCGTAAAGTTGTCTGCTTTTTTCGTGGAGCGGAGAAGCTGCACAAAAAAATTTTGAAAGAAATTTTCTAAAGACTATTGCAAAGTAAATATTCCTGTGCTATAATCCCCCAACGTGACATTTTGAGGGTATTCTTATACGCTTTTGACGGAATGACAGAAGCGCCGGAGTGCTCTAAAGCTGTGAAGCGAAAGGTTGCTGTAGGGCGGGTGATGCGGCCTGTGCAGGTTAATTTTCGTGGAGCCATGTCCGGTTCATGAAACGGGACGACATAATGGCACTGTAGCGCACATAAGTGATTAATTGACAGAGTTGTGCAATAGGATGAGAATCCGTTGTGCAATTGCTTGAGCAAGAAGCAAGCAATTGTATGAGCATGGAGAGCCAAGGCGGCTTCCTTGCCCTTGACCTCTGTCGGTTATAAAATTGTCCGTTCGATGGAACGGTCATCAGCAAAGCCTGAATTGGGCGAAGCTTTGACCGCTTTTCAGTCGCATGTGACACGCTTGGGTAAGTTGCAGTTTCCGCTTGTCGTACGTAAAATCCAGTGCGAAAAGGAGGGGACTTTTTTTATGGCAAATCAAAAAATCAGAATCAGTCTCAAGGCATATGATCACAAGTTAATCGACCAGTCGGTTAATCAAATTATTGAGACGGCTAGGAAGACCGGCGCTAAGATTTCTGGGCCGATTCCGCTTCCGACTAAAAAGGAGGTTGTGACCATACTCCGTGCCGTGCATAAATACAAAGATGCCAGAGAGCAGTTTGAAATGAGAACACACAAGCGGCTTGTGGATATTTTGAGCCCAACGCCGAAGACCGTGGACGCCTTAACCAGGCTCGACCTGCCCGATGGCGTTGACATTACTTTAAAGATTATGTAAGTAACTTTGCGAATAAGGAGGTGCAGTAATGAAAAAGGCTATCATAGCAAAAAAAGTAGGTATGACCCAAATCTTTTCCGATAACGGAACCTTGATTCCCGTAACCGTTTTGGAGGCTACCCCTTCTGTTGTGGTTCAGAAAAAGACCACAGAGAAGGAAGGCTATTCCGCTGTTCAGGTTGGCTTCGGCGACGTGAAGATGAAGCATGTCAACAAACCCATGAAGGGTCATTTCAATAAAAACAATCTGGATCCTAAAAAAGTTCTTCGCGAGATGAGACTTGAAAACGCTGAGAGCTTAAATGTAGGCGATGAAATCAAAGTTGATCTCTTCAGCCCCGGCGATCGCGTGGATGTCAGCGGCGTATCCAAAGGTAAAGGCTACCAAGGTGCCATCAGACGTCACGGACAAAGTAGAGGCCCCATGTCCCACGGTTCCAAGTATCACAGAGGCTTAGGTTCAATGGGTTCCGGTACTTCTCCCGGTAAGGTTAAGAAGAACAAGAACATGCCCGGTCATATGGGCCATGAGAACGTGACGGTTCAGAACCTTGAAGTGGTTCGTACCGATGCCGAAAAGAACATGCTTCTGATCAAGGGCGCTGTTCCCGGTCCCAATGGCAGCATTCTTTTTATCAGAAATACCGTGAAGGAATAAAAGGAAAGGAGGAACACAGGTGGAAGTTAAAGTCATGAATGTATCCGGCAAAGAAGTCGGAACCATGGAATTAAATGAAAATATCTTTGGCATTGAAGTCAATGAGCATTGCGTACATGCCAGTGTTGTGCAATATCTTGCCAACCAACGTGTCGGCACCAAGAGTGCAAAAACTCGTGCCGAAGTTCGCGGCGGCGGCAAGAAGCCTTGGAGACAAAAGGGTACCGGCCGTGCAAGACAAGGCTCCATTCGGTCACCCCAATGGCGGGGCGGCGGTGTGGTTTTCGCTCCAAAGCCAAGAGATTTTTCTGTTAAGTTAAACAAAAAGGTAAAACTGCTTGCGATGAAATCTGTTTTAAGCTCCAGAGTAAACGAGAACAAATTAATCGTTCTGGATGAATTAAAGATGAACCAGATCAAGACCAAGGAGTTCCAAAAAATCGTGAATAACCTTGCCTTAAAGAAAGCCTTGATTGTAATTAGCGAAAACGATAAGAACGTCGTTCTCTCCGCCAGAAATCTTGAGAATGTCAAGACCGCTCTGGTAAACACGATTAATGTATATGACATTTTAAAGTATGACACCTTTGTAGCCACAAAGGATGCGATCCATAAGATTCAGGAGGTGTACGCATAATGGCGGATTTGAAATACTACGACGTCCTGCTTAAGCCCGTAATCACGGAAGCCAGCATGAGAGTCCACGAGGTAAAGAAGTACACTTTCCTGGTACACCCAGATGCCAACAAGACCATGATCAAAGAGGCAGTCGAAAAGATGTTTGACGGCGTTAAGGTAAAGAGTGTCCACACCATGAATTACGAGGGCAAGCTGAAACGTCGGGGCGCGACCCAAGGTCGGACAGCAAAGCGTAAGAAAGCCATTGTCCAGCTTACGGAAAGCAGCAAGGAAATTGTTGTCTTCCAGGGACTATAACAGCCAGAAAGGAGAACCAACATGGGTATTAAGAGATATAGACCCTATACTCCGTCCAGAAGGCAGATGACCACTTCGGATTTTAGCGAAGTGACGAAGCTTACACCGGAGAAGAGCCTTACCATCCACCTGAAAAAGACGGCGGGCCGCAACAACCATGGTAAAATCACCGTTCGTCATATTGGTGGGGGCTCCAAGAAAAAGTACAGAATCATTGACTTTAAGCGGAATAAAGACGGCATTCCTGCAAAAGTTTTAGGGATTGAGTACGATCCAAACCGTTCTGCTAACATCGCTCTTCTGAGCTATGCTGACGGTGAAAAGAGATACATCATCGCTCCTTTCGGCTTACATGTAGGGGATACCCTCATGAGCGGAGAGCAAGCGGAAGTTAGAACTGGTAATTCCATGGCCATGAAGAACATTCCCATTGGTGCTCAGATTTACAACATTGAGATGAAGCCCGGTGCAGGCGGACAGCTTGTACGTGCAGCTGGTAACACCGCACAGCTGATGGCTAAGGAAGGCAAATATGCCACCGTAAGACTTCCTTCCGGTGAAATGCGCCTTCTTCCCATTGATTGCAGAGCCACCATCGGACAGGTCGGAAACCTGGACAACGAGCTGATCAATATCGGTAAAGCCGGTAAGAAGCGCTTAAGAGGCATTCGCCCCACAGTCCGCGGTTCCGTTATGAACCCCAATGACCACCCACACGGCGGCGGTGAGGGACGTTCACCCATCGGTCGTCCGGCTCCATGCACACCTTGGGGTAAGCCGGCTCTTGGATACAAGACCAGAAAGAAAAACAAAGCCTCCAATAAGATGATTGTTCGCAGAAGAGGCAAGTAGGAGTTAGGTATAAGGAGGTTAATGAATGAGCAGGTCGCTTAAAAAGGGTCCTTTTATCGATCTTCACCTGATGAAGAAGGTCGAGGATCAGAACAAAGTAAACTCTAAAAACGTGATTAAAACTTGGTCCCGCCGCTCCACAATTTTCCCAGAAATGATAGGACATACCATTGCCGTACACGACGGAAGAAAGCATGTTCCCGTCTACGTTACGGAAGATATGGTCGGCCACAAGCTTGGTGAATTTGCCGCCACACGGACATACAGAGGTCACGGCAAGGACGCGGAAAAGAAATCTAAGGTAAAATAAATTTTTTCAATTTTTAGGGTAAAGGAGTGAAAAGAGTGGCAAAGGGACACAGAAGTCAGATAAAGAAAGAAAGAAACGAAAATAAAGACACGCGCCCCAAGGCTCACTGCATGTTTGCACGGGTATCCGACACCAAGGCTCGGATCGTACTTGAGCAGATTAAAGGCAAGGATGTTCAAACCGCAAGGGCCATTTTGACCTATTCGCCCAGATATGCATCCACCATCATTAAAAAGGTGCTGGATTCAGCCATCGCCAATGCGGAGAACAACCTGGAAATGGATATCAGAGATTTGTATGTCCAGGAAGTAATCGCGAACCAGGGCCCAACTATGAAAAGAATCCAGCCCAGAGCGCAGGGCAGGGCCTATCGGATTAACAAGAAAACCAGTCATATTTCAATTATACTCAATGAAAGATAGGATTATGAAAAAAGGAGGTAAAGAATGGGACAGAAAGTAAATCCCCACGGGCTGAGAGTCGGCGTGATTAAGGAATGGGATTCCGTATGGTATGCCGATAAGGACTTCGCTAAATATTTGGTCGAGGACCACAAGCTTCGTAAGTATATCAAAAAGAAGCTCTATGCATCGGGCGTTCCGAAAATCACCATTCAAAGGACGGCGGAGCGCGTAAAGATTACCATATATACAGCAAAGCCAGGCATCATCATCGGAAAGAATGGTCAGGCCATTGCCGAATTGTCAGCGGAATTACAAAAGCTTACAACACAAAAGATTCTTGTCAATATTGAGGAAATCAAGAGACCGGAGTTAAATGCGCAATTGGTAGCGGAGGATATCGCAAAGCAACTGGAGAACCGCGTGATTTTCCGTCGTGCCATGAAGCAAGCCATGGGTCGTACCATGAAGGCTGGAGCAAAGGGTATCAAGACTTCCTGTGGCGGACGTTTGGGCGGTGCTGAAATTGCCCGGACCGAGCATTATCATGAGGGAACCATTCCACTGCAAACCTTAAGAGCTGATATTGACTACGGTTTTGCCGAGGCGAACACAACCTACGGTAAGCTGGGTGTCAAGGTTTGGATCTACAAGGGCGAAGTTCTTCCTCAAAAACAAAAGAAGGAAGGGAGAGACAGTCATGTTAATGCCTAAAAGAGTCAAAAGGCGTAAACAGTTCCGTGGCAGAATGACGGGTAAAGCCCACAGAGGCAACACCATTACTTACGGAGAGTTTGGCATCGTGGCTATGGAGCCGGCTTGGATTACTTCAAACCAGATTGAGGCCGCCCGTGTCGCCATGACCAGATTCATTAAGCGTGGCGGTAAGGTTTGGGTCAAGATTTTCCCCGATAAGCCCGTCACTGAAAAACCGGCTGAAACCCGTATGGGTAGCGGTAAAGGTTCACCTGAGTACTGGGTAGCCGTTGTGAAGCCCGGCCGGGTCATGTTTGAGCTTGGGGGAGTTGCTGAGGACCTTTCTAGGGAAGCTTTACGCCTTGCCTCTCATAAGCTGCCGATCAAATGCAAAATAATATCTCGTCAAGAACTTGCCGAGCTTGTGGCTTTGCAGGAAAGCGGACGATTAAAAGCGGGTGGTGTAAGCAATGAAAGCTAAACAATATTTGGAAGAAATAAGAGACAAATCAACGGAAGATCTGAACAACGAACTGGTTTCCGCTAAGAAAGAGCTTTTTAATCTTAGGTTTCAAAATGCTACCAACCAGTTACAAAACACTGCGCGGATAACTGAGGTGCGTAAAAATATAGCAAGAATCCAAACGGTCATTACTCAGAAGAGAATGGGAAAGGAGTAGGCATATGGAGCGAAACTTACGCAAAACGTTAATTGGCAAGGTAACCAGCGATAAGATGAACAAGACCATCGTTGTGGCCGTAGAGGACAACGTTCGGCACCCCTTGTACAAGAAAATCATCAAGAGAACCTATAAATTAAAGGCTCATGACGAAAACAACGAATGCCAAATCGGCGACAAGGTCAAGGTTATGGAAACAAGGCCCCTTTCCAAGGATAAGAGATGGCGTTTGGTTTCCATCATTGAGAAAGTGAAATAATAGGGCGCAAGGTTTTTGCGCACAGGAGGTTTTTTTTCATGATTCAACAAGAAACCAGATTGGTTGCAGCCGACAACTCCGGAGCAAAAGAATTGCTTTGCATTCGTGTTATGGGCGGATCCTTCAGAAGATATGGCAACATCGGTGATATCATCATTGCTTCCGTCAAAGATGCAACACCCGGTGGAGTTGTTAAAAAGGGTGAAGTTGTTAAGGCTGTAATCGTAAGAACCGTAAAGGGCGTGGGTCGTGCAGACGGATCTTATATCCGTTTTGACGAAAACGCTGCTGTCATCATCAAGGATGACAAAACCCCCAGAGGTACCCGTATCTTTGGCCCCGTTGCCAGAGAGCTGAGAGAGAAACAATTCACCAGAATTTTATCCTTGGCACCGGAAGTACTGTAAGTAGTGACGTCAATAAGCAGTCCGAACTTTAAATCAAGGAGGTGTAAGTATGAAAAAGCCACAAGTAAAGGAAAGCATTAAAGTCAAGCTTAAACGGGGAGACAACGTGGTTGTAATCTCTGGTAAGAATAAAGACAAAAAAGGCAAAGTCCTTGTTGTAGATAGACAGAATAACCGCGTAATTGTTGAGGGCGTAAACATGGTGTCCAAGCACTCCAAGCCCAACAGACAAAATCAGGGCGGTGGCATCGTTCAAATGGAAGCACCCATCCATGCCAGCAATGTTATGTACCTGCATGACGGGAAACCAACCCGCATAGGATATAAGGTTGAAGAAGTCGTTGAAGACGGCAAGACAAGAAGAGTCAAAACAAGAATCGCACGCTCAACAGGCGAGCCAATCGATTAATAAAAAATTACTTGATGAACGATGGATGAAATAATCGTTGCTCAATCAAGCCTTGATTTTATTTCATATAGACGATTAGTGCAAAATCATTAATCAGAGGAGGATATCCGTGAACAGACTAAGGGAGTTCTACGATAACGAAGTCATAGAAGCTATGCAAAAAAAGTTTTCGTATAAAAATAAATTAGCGGTACCTAAGATTGAAAAGGTTGTTATCAATATGGGCTTAGGTGAAGCCAAGGAAAATGCAAAGATTATCGAAGCTGCTTGCTCCGATCTTTCCATCATCACCGGTCAAAAGCCAGTGGTCACCAAGGCCAAGAAGAGCATCGCAACCTTCAAGCTCAGAGCAGGAATGAACATCGGCGCAAAGGTTACCCTCAGAGGGGATAGAATGTACAGCTTTATTGACAGGCTGATCAACGTTGCCCTCCCCCGGGTTAGAGACTTCAGAGGAGTGAAGCCTAATGCTTTTGACGGCCGAGGCAACTACACCTTAGGCATTAAAGAGCAACTCATCTTCCCGGAAATTCAATACGACAAAATCGACAAGATCAGAGGTATGGACGTTGTTTTCGTAACCACAGCCAATACTGATGAAGAAGCTCATGAGTTGTTGAGATTATTCGGGATGCCGTATGCCAAATAAGGAGGATTAAAATGGCAAAAAAGTCCATGATTATAAAGCAAAGCCGGAAGCCAAAGTTTTCCACACGTGCCTATACACGTTGTCAGCTTTGCGGAAGACCACATGCTACTCTCAGAAAATTCGGTATCTGCCGTATTTGCTTCCGCGAGTTGGCTTACAAGGGTCAAATTCCCGGCGTAAAGAAGGCAAGCTGGTAAGAGTGTAAACCAGGAAGGGAGGTTATTTTGAAATGTCAATGAGCGATCCAATTGCAGATATGCTTACAAGAATCAGAAACGCCAACACGGCTCGCCACAACACAGTGGATGTACCCTCATCCCGCATGAAGGTGGCCATTGCCGATATCCTTACAAAAGAAGGATATGTGAACGGCTATGAAATACTGGAGGATGGCGTAAAGAAGACCATGCGTATTACTTTGAAATACGGCAGGGACAAAAATGAGAAGGTTATCGGTGGCCTCAAGCGGATTTCAAAGCCGGGTCTTCGGGTCTACGCAAGCTCCGAAGAGATGCCCAAGGTTTTGGGCGGCTTGGGAACAGCCATTGTTTCCACCAACAAGGGTATCATTACTGACAAGGAAGCTAGAAAGCTCGGCGTAGGCGGAGAGGTTCTCGCTTTTATTTGGTAAGTTGAGATAAAGAATCGGCAATAGCCATTCGTCAATAAGCGATAGGCTAAAGCCAAATTGAAATATTAAAGTACAGCAAGAAATTCAATGTATAAAGGAGGCAGACCATGTCAAGAATCGGAAAAATGCCAATTGAAATCCCCTCCGGTGTTACTGTTACCATCGGCGACGAGAACTTTGTCACCGTCCAGGGGCCCAAGGGAAGTATTTCCCGCAAATTGGTACCTGACATGAACATCGCAATCGAGGGAACGACCTTAAGCGTAACCAGACCCAATGACTTAAAGCGGATGAAGGCCCTGCACGGCTTGACCAGAACCCTGATCAACAATATGGTTGTGGGCGTTACCCAAGGTTTTAAGAAGACCCTTGAAATTAACGGCGTAGGATACAGAGCAGCGAAGTCCGGCAACAAATTAACCTTATCATTAGGCTATTCTCACCCGGTTGAAATGATAGACCCGGAAGGAATTCAGTCCGCAGTGGAAGGTCAAAACAAGATTACCATCACCGGCATTGACAAGGAAAAGGTTGGCCAATACGCCGCCGAAATCAGAGACAAGCGCGGACCAGAACCCTACAAGGGCAAGGGTATCAAGTACGACTACGAGAAGATTCGCCGCAAGGTCGGTAAGACCGGTAAGAAATAAACCATGGAGGTAAATTATGATTAAAAAACCCTCACGTAAAGAAGCTCGTCAAAAACGTCATTACAGATTAAGAAATAGTCTTTCTGGCACCAGTGAAAGACCAAGGCTGGCTGTGTTTCGTTCCGACAAGCATATTTACGCCCAGATTATCGATGATACAAAGAGTCACACCCTCGTTGCAGCCTCAACCATGGAAAAGGCCATCAGCGACAATCTTTCCAGCACTCAGAACGTAGAAGCGGCGAAAGCTGTGGGTGCGGCACTTGCCAAGAAGGCAACGGAAAAGGGGATCACCAGTGTGGTCTTTGACCGAGGCGGCTACCTGTATCACGGAAAAATTAAGGCCTTGGCTGATGCAGCCAGAGAAGGCGGCTTACTATTCTAAGAAACGGAGGGAAAACTTTGAAAAAAATAGATGCGGAATCTCTTGATTTGAAAGAGAGAGTCGTAACCATTAACCGTGTAACCAAAGTTGTTAAGGGCGGTCGTACCTTCCGCTTCGCGGCTTTGGTTGTCGTCGGAGACGGAAAAGGCCATGTAGGTGTCGGTCTGGGTAAGGCAACAGAAATCCCAGATGCCATCCGTAAGGGCAAAGAAGATGCCAAGAAGAATTTGATCTACGTGGAGCGGAACCAAAACGACAGTATTTACCACGACATGATCGGAAAGTTCGGTAGCGCCAGCGTGCTTTTGAAGCCAGCTAAGGAAGGTACCGGCGTTATTGCCGGCGGCTCCGTTCGTGCGGTTTTAGAGTTGATGGGAATCCGGAACATCCTGACCAAATCTTTAGGCTCCAACAACAAAAGAAACGTTGTCAACGCTACCATTGAAGCGCTGAGACAAATTAAAACACCTGAACAGGTTGCCCGTCTTCGTGGCAAGACTGTTGAAGAAATCTTACACTAGGAGGAAGGCATTATGGACGCTTTAAAAATTACATTGGTAAAGTCCACCATTGGTGCCTTGCCAAAGCATAAAAGAACCGTTCAAGCCCTTGGTCTGGGAAAGCTGCACAGCTTTGTAATCCAGATGGATAATGCTGCAACCAAAGGCATGATCAAGCAGGTTTGCCACCTTCTCAAGGTAGAGCCCTGTCAAGTGGAAATACCGGAGGATGAAATCCTCACGGGGAAGGAGGTGTAACTATGAGATTAGGCGAATTAAGTCCCGCAGAAGGTTCAAAGTCAAAGAAGTTCAGACCTGGTAGAGGTCACGGTTCTGGTAACGGTAAAACCGCCGGCAGAGGCCACAAGGGTCAAAAGGCCCGCTCCGGTTACGCAAGCCGTGAGGGCTTTGAAGGTGGACAGTTCCCTCTGTACAGAAGACTTCCCAAAAGAGGCTTCAACTGCAGAAACTCTAAGGAAATTATCACGGTCAATCTTTATTTGTTAAATGTTTTTGAGGACGGCGCTGTCGTTGATATAGCCGCTCTGAAGTCCAAAGGCTTGGTTTCTAACCCCAGAGACGGGGTCAAAATTCTGGGTAAGGGCACACTGAAGAAAAAACTTACCGTCAGAGTAAACAGTTTTAGTGAAAGTGCCTGTGCGGCCATAGAGTCAGCAGGAGGAAAAGCAGAGGTGATTTAGGTGTTTAAAACCTTCTCGAATGCATGGAAGATTAAGGACATAAGAAGCAGACTGCTATATGTTCTTCTGTTGTTAGTCATTTACAGATTAGGCGCCCATATTGCCCTGCCCGGCATCAATCCAACCCTTTTGCTTGAAGCGAAAGGGGCAACCAACCCAGCCCAATCCCTCTATGCTCTTGTGGCCGGTGGCGGCTTCGGCTCCATCTTTGCCATGGGTATTGGGCCTTATATTACCGCATCCATTATCATGCAGCTTTTGACCGTTGCCATTCCCAGGCTAGAGCAGCTTCAAAAGGAAGGCGAAGACGGCCGTAAGAAAATTAATCAATACACCCGTGTGTTGAGTGTTGCTTTGGCTCTTCTTCAAGGCGGTGCTACTGTCTATGGTCTTCGTTACCTTTTCTTCCATCAGAACTGGTTGGTTTATATTATGGCGACCATCTCCATGGTCACAGGCACCATTTTCATCATGTGGCTTGCTGAGCTTTTAACTGAAAAGGCGATCGGTCACGGTTCATCTTTTATTATTTTTGCGAACATTCTTTCCGGTATTCCCGGGGCGATCATTAATTTTTATAACTACGGCAGCGGCAGTGGTATCTGGAACTGGATCAAGATTGCCATTATTTTAGTTTTATTTATAGGCTTGATCGCTTTAACCGTGTTTGTTCAAGACGGTGAAAGACGTATTCCTGTTCAATACTCCAAAAAAATGGTTGGACGTCAGATGGTAGGAGGCCAAAGCTCCTATATTCCCTTAAAGGTAAACATCGCTGGGGTTATGTCCATCATCTTCGCCATTTCCCTTTTGCAAACCCCCACCTTTATCGGTCAGTTCTTTCAGTCCGAAAAGCTTCAGAACGTTATTCGTATCCTTTCCATCTCGCAGCCACTGGGTGCGATTTTGTACATTGTATTAATCTTCTTATTCACTTTCTTTTACATTTCCTTTGCCGTCAATCCCATCGAAATGGCTGAGAATATGAAAAAAAGCGGTGGCTTTATCCCTGGCATCCGCCCCGGAAAGCCTACCAGTGATTATATTCAAAGAACCATCGACCGGCTATCCTGGTTGGGGGCTTTCTTCTATGCCTTCATTGCAATGGTTCCCGTTTTCATTCAGTGGATCTTTGGAATCAGCGTCGGTATTGGTGGTACCACCCTACTCATCGTTACGGGCGTGGCTTTGGAAGTCAGCAAGCAGCTTGAGTCTCAGCTTCTGATGCGCCATTATAAGGGCTTCTTAGGTTAAGTCTTAAGAAGAACTTTGAAAGCGTAAGCCTTGTAACGAAAGCGCGACTTTTGAAAGAGGCTTGACTCAGGAGGAACTATGCAACTGATTATTTTAGGCGCACCCGGCGCAGGCAAGGGAACCCAAACCAGAAATGTATCCGCTCACTTGAATATTCCTCAGATTTCAACCGGGGATATTCTTCGGGAACACATGAAGAATCATACCGAGATCGGCAATTCTATCCGGCATCTTATGGACAGAGGTGAGCTTGTCTCTGATGAACTTGTGATTTCCATTATCAAGGAGCGCCTGGCGCTTCCGGATTGCAAGAACGGCTTTATCCTGGACGGGTTTCCCAGAAATATTGCCCAGGCTCAGGTCTTGGACGGAATCATGAAGGAGCTTGGTAAGAAGATTGATAAAGTGATCTCCATTACGGTGGAGGATGAGGTCATCGTGGAGCGCATGTCCGGGCGGCTTACCTGCCCCCATTGCGGTGCCATGTACCACACCCACTATTATCCCCCAAGGGACGGCTGCCTTTGTGATACCTGTAATACCAGTTTGATTCAAAGAGCCGATGATAAGGCCGCTACGGTAAAAGCCCGACTGGTGCTTTACCATAGTCTTACGGAACCCATCATTGGTTTTTATCGTAACAAGGGACTTTTGCTAGAAGTTTCAGGCGAAGGACCTGTTGCACAAATCACGGAGAAAATCTTACATGAAATTCAATAAATTTTGAGAGGCGGCTATGTCGTACTTGAAAGGTTTAATGAAGGAATGATAATGAAAGATTTTTATGAGGATTTAAAATTAAGGATATGAAATGATTTCAATTAAAAATTCCGAGCAACAAACTATTATGGAAAGAAATGGCCGCATACTGGCCAGAACCTTTGACATACTCGAAAAAGAGATCTGTCCGGGGGTCAGTACGGCTCAGCTTGACAAGATTGCAGAAACATTCATTTTAGGCGAAGGCGCTAAGCCATCCTTTAAAGGTTACCTGGGCTATCCGGCCGCCATCTGCACTTCTCTCAATGAGCAGGTGATTCATGGTATACCGGGTTTAAAAAAGCTAAAAGAAGGCGACATTATCAGTATTGATATCGGTGTCTTTAAAGAGGGTTTTCATATTGATGCCGCACGCACCTTTGCTGTAGGAAGAATTGACGAAAAATTACAAAAGCTTATTGACGTTACCCGGCAGTGCTTTTTTGAAGGGATTCGTTATGCCACCGTGCAGAATCACCTTCACGAAATCTCCGCCGCCATCCAGGCCCACGCAGAACAAAACGGCTTTTCAGTCGTGAGGGAATATGTTGGCCACGGAATCGGCCGGGAAATTCATGAAGACCCTCAAATCCCAAATTATAAGCCCCATAACAGAGGGCCCCGCCTTCGCGAAGGCATGACCCTGGCCATAGAGCCTATGGTCAATCTGGGTACCTCGGACATTCGTGTTTTGAGGGATAAGTGGACAGTAGTCACCAGTGACGGGAAATATTCGGCTCATTATGAAAACACCATCTGTATCACAGATGGAGAGCCGAAGCTTTTGACGATGTTTTCTTGAGGTGAACATGAGGTACGAAAAGGTAGAAGTTGGGCAGGTCGTCTTCTCCAAATGCGGACGGGACAGGGGCTTTCCCTTCCTAGTGCTACGCATGGAGGGAGATTTTGCTTTTCTGGTAGACGGCCGTTACAGAACGCTGGAAAAACCAAAGAAAAAGAAAATCAAACACCTTGCGCCGACGAGCTTTATTTCGAAGGAGATTTTAAAAGAGCAGTTGCTTGATTCCGATCTGAGAAAAATATTGGCCGCATACGGCCAAAATAGTGGCCATATAAAGCCAGGGGAGGTAAGTTTTTGTCAAAGGAAGATGTAATTGAGGTTGAGGGTACAGTTGTGGAGAAGTTGCCCAACGCAACGTTTGCTGTGAAGCTGGGAAATGACCATATCATCATTGCCCACATCTCCGGCAAGCTTCGTATGAACTTCATAAGAATTATTCCCGGCGACAAGGTTTTAATCGAAATGTCGCCCTACGACCTTACAAAAGGAAGAATTATCTGGCGTGATAAGTAAGTCCAGTATGAAAGGAAGATAAAGATGAAGGTCAGGCCATCAGTAAAAGCGATTTGCGAAAAATGCAAAATTATAAAGCGTAAGGGTGCCATCAGAGTCATCTGTGACAACCCAAAGCATAAACAAAGACAGGGATAAGGAGGTTATTAAATGGCACGTATTGCAGGTGTTGACTTACCAAGAGAAAAGCGCGTTGAAATCGGCTTAACCTATATATACGGTATTGGACGTACCAGCTCCAACAAGATTTTGACCCAGGCCGGCATTTCCCCCGACACAAGAGTGCGGGATCTGACCGACGACGAGGTGGCCAAAATTCGTGAGATTATTGACAGTACCTTTATGGTTGAAGGTGATTTAAGACGTGATATTGCTCTGAACATCAAGCGCCTTGTTGAAATTGGCTGTTATCGCGGGATCAGACACAGGAAGGGCTTACCGGTTAGAGGTCAAAAGACCAAGACCAATGCCCGTACCAGAAAAGGCCCCAGAAGAACCGTGGCTAACAAGAAGAAGTAGTTTTGATTTTAATTGGAGGATTATAAATGGCTAAAAAAACAGCTGTCAAAAAAACGACCACGCGCAGACGCCGTGATAAGAAGTTTGTTGACAAGGGGCAAGCCCATATTCAGTCATCATTCAACAATACCATCGTAACAATTACCGATATGGCGGGCAATGCTCTATCTTGGGCTTCCGCAGGCCAGCTTGGCTTCCGGGGCTCCCGTAAGTCCACCCCCTACGCCGCTCAAATGGCAGCCGATACCGCAGCAGGGGCCGCCAAAGAGTTTGGCTTAAGAACCATAGAAGTTTACGTAAAAGGCCCCGGCTCCGGCCGTGAAGCCGCCATCCGCGCCTTACAGGCCGCCGGCCTTGATGTAACCATGATTAAGGATGTTACACCTGTTCCTCATAACGGTTGCAGACCTCCGAAACGCAGAAGGGTCTGATGGCCATTGGTTTTTTTCACAGGCAGCTGCCTGTGCGTCCAATGAGTTCTAGTGAGGATGAAAATAGAGGAGGCAATTAATGGCAAGATATATCGGTCCGGCATGCAGACAGTGCCGGAGAGAAGGCGAAAAATTATTTTTAAAGGGCGAAAGATGCGGTAAAGGAAAATGCTCCGTTACCAAAAGAGCCTATGCACCCGGCGACCATGGTGCCGCCAAAAAGAAAATGTCCGAGTACGGCTCACAGCTTCGTGAAAAGCAAAAAGCGAAGAGAATATACGGTATCCTGGAAACCCAGTTCAGAAATTACTTCGAGAAAGCAGACCAGCTTCCCGGCGTTACTGGTGAAAACCTTTTAAGGCTTCTGGAAACACGCCTGGATAATGTGATGTACAGACTGGGCTACGGACGTTCCCGCGTGGAAGCCCGTCAAGTTGTTCGTCACAATCATGTGCGTATCAACGGCTTAAAGGTTAACATTCCTTCCTATCAGGTTCGCGTTGGCGACCGGATTGAAATCAAGGAGCGTTCCAGATCCACAGACATGTTCAAAAATATTCTGGAAGTTACGGATTCCCGTATCGTTCCCGAATGGCTTACAGCCGACCACAAGAACCTGGAGGGTACAGTCAACGCTATGCCGCACAGAGATCAGATTGATGCGCCTATCCACGAGACACTGATCGTGGAGTTGTATTCTAAATAATCATTAAAAACCGCAAGTTGGAAAACAAGGGAGGTTCAGTGAGTGTTTGAATTTGAAAAACCTCGCATCGAAATAGCAGAATTGGCACCGGATGGTACATTTGGACGTTTTGTGGTTGAACCGCTTGAACGCGGTTACGGTACAACCTTGGGGAATTCCCTAAGAAGAATACTTCTTTCTTCCTTGCCCGGCTCGGCCGTCAGCAATGTGCGCATTGAAGGTGTTATGCATGAGTTCAGCACCATCAGCGGCGTGAAAGAGGACGTAACCGAAATTATTTTAAATTTAAAGAATTTGGCAATTCTAAACAACAGCGAAAGCGCCGAGCCTAAGTTGGCTTATATCGATGTTTCCGGCGAATGTGTTGTCACAGCCGGAGATATCAAGGCGGATTCAGACATTGAAGTTTGCAATCCTGAGCAACACATTGCCACTTTAAACAACGGGCCGGATTCAAAGCTCTTCATTGAAATGACCATTACTAAGGGCCGCGGCTACGTTGGGGCAGATAAGAACAAAAAACCCGACCAGCTCATCGGTGTCATTCCTGTTGACTCCATTTACACACCGATCAAGCGGGTCAACTTCTTTGTCGAAAATACCAGAGTTGGTCAGATTACGGACTATGATAAGCTGACGCTGGAGGTTTGGACCAATAGAACCATCTCCGCCGATGACGCCGTCAGTCTTGGTGCTAGAATCTTGACCGAGCATTTGAACTTGTTTGTGGATTTATCCGACAATGCGAAAAATGCTGAAATCATGGTGGAAAAAGAAGAAGGCAAGAAAGAAAAAATCTACGAATTAAGCATCGAAGAGTTAGACCTTTCGGTGCGCTCCTATAACTGTTTGAAGCGGGCCGGAATAAACACCGTTGAGGACTTGGCCAACAAGACCGAGGAGGATATGATGAAGGTTCGTAACCTTGGACGTAAATCCTTGGAGGAGGTTCTGAACAAGATGGCGGAACTGGGACTGGCTTTAAACACGACGGAGGAATAATATTTAGGAGGTTACTGATATGGCTGTATATAGAAAGCTGGGCCGTCATACATCCGCACGTAAAGCAATGCTTCGGAATTTGACGACCAACTTATTATATCACGGAAAGATAAAGACAACCGAGACCAGGGCCAAGGAAATACGTCGTATCGCTGAGAAGCTGATTACCCTTGCGGTAAAGGAAAAGGACAATTTTACGGAAGAAACCGTAAAAGCGAAGGTTCCCAGAAAAGACGCCAATGGCAAACGGGTGAAGGAAGATGTAAACGGCAAAAGAGTGACCGTCTATGATGAAGTGGATAAGACCATCAAAAAGGACAGTCCGACCCGTTTAAACGCAAGAAGAAAGATTTTAAGCGTATTGTATCCTGTTACTTATGTACCTGTCACCAACAAAGGTGCCGTGAAGCAACATGTGAAGCGTTCCCAGATCAAGCCTGTGGATATGGCTGCAAAGATGTTTGACGAGATTGCACCTAAGTATGTGGGCAGACAGGGCGGTTATACTCGTATGACCAAAATTGGGGAAAGAAAGGGCGACGCTGCTCCCATGGTTCTCATCGAACTGATCTAAGGACGGCGCAACCTAAAGGAGGATTTGAAATTGGGTAAGACAAAGAGAGGCAGAAGCATCAAAAAGGCCGGTTGGAGAGGTTCCTGTCCTGCGTGCAAGCGCACAGGCGTTAAGCTGCTTTGGACGAAGCCGACCGAGGACGGTAAAAGTATCAATGTTTGCAAAATGTGCGGACAATAAGACTTGTCGGCTTAAAACTTCATATGTACTTCCATTAAAAAAAGACCGCTTTAGGATAAAACGCAATGTTAAACCCTAAAGCGGTATTTCTCTATCTGTGGAAGTGTTTTCGATTACAGTAGGGGCGGCATAAGCCTCACGGAATGTTGAAATACCGCATCTTTTTTTAATTAATGTTGTTAGTTGGAGGGCTTTGTTATGGATAGAAACAAACTTTATACAGCTAATCTTTATGTAATCACTACAATAGTCGTGATTTTTGTCATTATCAATATCATGGAAGGCTTTTATTTGGGGGCTCTAGTCAATTTTCTCTGTGGCCTTTTTTTGTTTGTCCTAGGTAGCCTATTCAGAAGATCACTTTCTGAATTTTTTCGGCTCAATTTGCTATCTTGCGGCCAATATCTTATTATTTTTTTCGTAGCACTCTTTAAGCGTACCATGATAGATAACGTAGGCTTGATGATTGCAGCTTGTGTGATTACCTGTATGTATTTTGATAAGAGACTGGTCGTGATACAAGGGATAGTTGTGAATGTAACGCTCTTTTTTGCTATCGTTTTCTTACGAGAATCCTTTGGAGGGGTTGGACTGGACGTTCTTGTAAGACCCCTATTGTCCATTGAAATTACCTTGACCTTTGCATATCTTGTAACCAATTGGGGTAATGAGTTTATTGTAAAGGCTCATAATAAAGCTGTACAGACCGAGGAGCTTCTGAAAACAATACAGGAAAAGATGGCTGAAAGCGAACAGCTTCGAGCAGAGCAGGAACGCTTTCTTCGGGAAATGAGCGCTGCTGCCGAGGAAAAGGAGAAACTGCTATCACAAGTTCAACAGAAGATGAAAGAAAGCGATGAGGCTGTGGCTTTACAGCATAAGGCTATGCAGCAAGTAAACGAATCCATGAAGCAAAATGAACAGCTCCTGGCAACCGTAAATGAAAAAATGAAGGAAAGCGAACATCTATCGGCAGAGCAAGAAAAGATCCTGGACAATATCCGTGCTGTGGCAAAAACGGTAACGTCCCTTTCTACTCAGATGAAGGACGTATCTCAGCTTTTGACGGATGGCACCCGTAGCCAGTCCGATGCTTTGCAACAGCTGGATGAAGTTGTCCATAAGATGTCGAAGGAAATTCAGCATGTAACAAAGGCTACAAAAACCTCCGGCGAATACGCTTCAAAAGCGGAAATTATGATACAGGATGCCAATTCAAAAATGAACTTACTCTTACAGGCAATGGACTCTATTTCTCAGGTGTCTTCTGAAATCGGTACCATTATTAAGACGATTGAGTCCATTTCCTTTCAAACTAACCTTCTTGCTATCAATGCTTCTGTAGAAGCTGCCCATGCTGGTCACATGGGAAAAGGCTTTGCCGTGGTGGCTGACGAGGTTCGGAATCTGGCGTCAAAGAGTTCAGTTGCGGCGAAGGATACGGCTGCACGGATCGAAAATATCTTGAGTGCCGTCAACCAAGCAAGAAAGATTGCTGCCGAGACTGCGAACAAACTGGAAGAAACAGTAAGCGCAACTGAAGATAGTGACAAAAGCGTCCGTTCGATTATTGAAATCACCGACAGCCAATTGGACTTGGTAAAAACACTGGAAAACGCAATGACTACCATCTCTGGTTCCATTTCTCAAAACCTTCAAACCGTTACTACTAATACAGACATTGCAGCCCGACTTCTTGAGCAGTCACAACTTATGTTGCAATAATCTGTGACGTAAAATTTATCAGGAGTGAACGTCATGAAGAACATGCTAATTAGCCTGCTTCTGTTGATCCTTGGAACGGTAGTAGGCATGACAGGATTTATCACACCAAAAATATCGACAGCCAATTCGGCTTATTCTACGGCTCAGGCCTGGGATCATCTTGAGAGAATTTCCCAGGAACCAAGACCCAACGGTTCTGCTTTTCATCAAGAGCTTGGTGACTTTATATTGCAGAGCTTAAAAGACAAGCAAATTCACACGCAAGAATTACTCCAAGAAAGCACTGATCTGAGGGGCAATGCGATTACTCTGCGAAATATTTATGCTGACTTAGAACTCTCAGAAGTCGCTTCCATCCTGTTTGTGGCTCATTATGACTCTATGCCTGTCAGTCCAGGGGCCGGAGACAATGGGATGTCCGTGGCCTCTATCCTGGAGGCGGTCACTAAAATTTCGAAGGACAGCAATCAAAAGACGAACATTAAGATCCTCTTTACAGATGCAGAGGAAATCGGAAGGCTTGGGGCAAAAGCCTTCGTGGAAAAAAACAGCGACTACTTACAGGACGTGATCGCCGTGGTTAATGTGGAGGGCTTTGGTAATGGCCCTGTGATGCTGGTGGAAGGTCAGAAGATGGCCGCTCTTTATTTCAAAACGGCAAATCATCCCGTTGCCTTCTCCTCCGTAACCGCCATACCCAAGGATTCGTTGAAATTTGACACGGCGCCTTTTCTTCAAAAGGGTTTTCCGAGCATGACAGTAGCTACAGTCACTGGCTCCATGAATTACCACTCTCCTTCAGACAGCTTTGGGAATGCTAGCTTCGAAAGTCAGGCTCACAACCTGGATACGGTCTATTCCATGATGGATAACTTATCCAAAATGGATCAAGGGCAGATTCAGGAACTTTTGAGCCAAAAAGATAAGATCTTTTTTAATCCTGCTTTTGGACTTGGAGTTCAATTCCCATATGCGGTCGGAATTATTCTTGCTGTTGCTTCTTTGCTCCTTGCAATCTTGTATTGCTTCCGTATGAGAAGCACGGTGGGTTTTGAATGGAAGAAGGTTCTGGTTTCGAGTCTTGGGTTCCTGCTGCTTCCGATTCTCTTTTATGCGCTGGTATGGGTCTTGCTGCGTTTATTTTCTTTTCTTACTTGGAATTCGATTATACAGTTGGGCTTTTATAAGAGAGGTATTACGTGGGTTAGTCTTTCTATGATTCTGATTGCGCTGCCTTTGGTGTATGTATACTTGAAAAAGCTGCTTGCAGTTGCCGGTCCCATCGCCAAACTCACAGTCAATATTCTTTTGGGAATCCTTGGTGTGGTGTTGTCGGTTCTGATGCCGGGTATTGCTTATATTGTATACATTCCACTGTTGGTTCTGTTGATCTTAAAGCTCATCGGTTCTAGCGTACTTGAGAAGCTATCAATCGTGCTTGCGGCTATGTTTTTGTCTCCTTTGATTTTTCTTGCCATCACGGTGCCGGGTGCTCAATTGGCTACGGTGCTGTTGATTTCTATCCTTATTCTGTTACTGGTAGGTATAAGTAAGTATGAATATACTATTTGACAAGTTGATTGAAAGAGACTATACTAAATCTAAGTTAGACAACTTGGAAGGGATTTTTATGACATTCATTTTTTTAAATGCACAACAGCAGCAAAGCAAAGGCTGGCATTTCCGTTGAAACTCGCTTCATCTACTCAGTCTCTTAAACATTTACCAGGCCGCCATCAATCAGCCCAGTTAATTCTATTGTTTTGGGCAGGCGGCTTTGCAAAGTTGAGCGTGACTGAGTATTGAAGCAACGGGAAGGCAAGCTCTATTTTTGCTTGTCGGCCGTTGCTGCGCTATAAGAAACGCCTAGCGGCAATAGCAATTGCCGACTAGGCGTTTTTTGATTTTAAGGAGGCTTGTTGAATGAAAGCAAATGGAAGTGGAAATCAAAATGGATATGCAAATGAAAATGAAAGACCGGCTTTTCCCAAGCGTTGTGTGATTACCGCAGGAATGCCTTACGGGAATAAGAGTCTTCACTTTGGCCATATCGGTGGTGTTTTTGTGCATGCTGATGCCTTCGCACGATTTATGAGAGACAGAATTGGAAAGGAAAATGTGATTTTTGTCTCTGGCACAGACTGCTTTGGCTCGCCCATTTTGGAAAGCTATCGAAAGCAAGTTGATGAAGAAGGTTTTAAGGGCGAGATTTTAGATTTTGTAGAGGGCTACCATCAGAAGCAAAAGGATGCCTTGACTGCCTACCAAATCAGTTTAGATTTTTATGGGGCATCGGCCTTGGGTAAGGGCAGAGCACATCATAAACAGACAAGCAAGGATATTTTTACTGATTTACAGAAAAAGGGATACCTGAAAAAATTAAAAACGCATCAGTTCTTTGATCAGGAGCATCAAGTTTTTCTCAATGGGCGGCAAGTACGGGGGAAGTGCCCCATTGAAGCTTGCGCCTCGGAAAATGCCTATGCCGATGAATGCTCACAGGGGCATCAGTATGCTCCAGAAGAGCTCATTGACCCCATCAGCTGCTTGTCTGGAGTAAAGCCGGATATGAAAGAGGTGGAAAACTGGTATTTTTCGCTAGAAGACTTTCAGGCTTTACTAATCGAATGGGCAAAGGGTTTGAAAGGGAATCCAACCGTCCGGCCATTTATCCTTAAAAACATTGAGGAGTACTTGGAGGCTCCTAGCATTCACATTAAGAAAAACCAACAAGCTAGCTTTGAGCAAATCCAGGAAACGTTACCGCCCCATCGCTTGCAGGTGGATGAAAAACGATCATCCTTTACTATTGTTTTTACGGTGTTATCGCAAAGGGAAGAGGCTTGTAAAATTCTTCGCTCCGCTGGAATCCGTTACCGAACCGGAAAAACGCTGGTGCCTTTTCGTATCAGCGGCAATGTGACTTGGGGGATCGCCATCCCCGGAGAAGATGTGATGACCTTTTGGGTTTGGCCTGAGTCCCTTTGGGCGCCGATTTCTTTTACCAAGGCGTATCTGGAAAATATGGCAGAGGAGATGGAAGCACAGAAGGTGACAAAGGCATCGGACCTAGCAAAGATAGCAGACGTAGCTAAGATAGCAGACGTAGCTAAGACATCAAAACTGCATGTATCCAACTGGAAGGATTGGTGGTGTAGTAAAGACAGTCAGGTGTATCAATTTATCGGAGAAGACAACATCTACTTTTATGGGGTTGCCGAAACCGCATTGTTCATGGCCTTAAACGATAAGGAGTCCTCCATTGAGCCAACAGAAGGTCAATTACAATTGCCAATCTTGGTAGCAAACAATCATCTACTGTTTATGGACAAAAAGGCTAGCAGCAGCGGATCACTTAAGCCGCCTATGGCTATGGATCTATTGCAGCATTATACACCTGAACAGTTGCGCTCGCACTTTCTTGGCTTGGGATTAAACACAAGGAGTGTGAGCTTCCAGCCCAAGGCCTTAGACCCTAAAGCCAACCCCTCTGAGAATGACCCTGTGTTAAAAGAGGGTAATCTGTTGACCAATGTTTTTAACCGCTTAGTACGCTCTTGTTTCTACACGGCGCAAAAATACTATGAAGGTAAGATTCCTAAAGTTCCTGTAAGTGAAGATATCATGGAGAAAGCGAGACAAACGATTTTGGAATACGAAAGGCTAATGTACAGCTTTTCCTTTCATCAAATCATGAATCTGCTGGACGACTACATCCGGGATGCTAATAAATATTGGGCTAGGGAAATCCGGCAAGCCGAATTGGACAACGATCCTGTGCTCAGGGAAAAGGTTCTGGTCAATTCTTTCCATGCTGTCAGAACAGCATCTGCCTTGCTTCATCCCATTGCTCCAGAAGGGACAGAATTGGTGAAGGATTATTTAGGGTTTACGGATCAGTTTTGGAATTGGGAGTATATTTTTAAGGATATGACTTTCTTTATGGACGATGTGGAGCATCATTGTTTACGCTTTCTTGCTCCCAAAACGGACTTCTTTACGAAGCTGGATAGCCAGTATTGATTTTGCAGTATTAAATACTCCTCTGCATTTATGGAGACAACTGCTGAGCACCAAAAAAGCGGCTTATGATTGTTCATGAGCCGCTTTTTGTTTGTTGATCTCGCTATGAAACATACCAGCTTTCCTGTCCTTTGTACATTTCGCTATAGATCCCGCCAAATGATACTAAGTCATCATGCGTGCCTTGTTCAACGATACGACCGCTGTCAAAAAGAACAATCCGATCTGCTTTCTTTGCAAAGCCCAATCGATGGGAGATAAATAACACGGTTCGCTTACCAGCCAGTTCGTAGATCATATTGTAAATCTCAATCTCTGAAAGTGGGTCAAGATATGCGGTGGGCTCATCAAGTATCCATAGTGTTGCGTCCTCCTTGGCGAGTAAACGTGCAATGGCAAGTCGTTGCCACTGCCCTTTGGACAGTTCAACCCCTTTTTCAAGCTGACCCAACTTAGTATGTATTCCATCTTTCAGAGATAAAACAATCTCTTTTAAGCCCACTTTATCCAGAATTGTTAGGATTTCATGATCGCTAAATTGCCTTTGCGGATTTCCAGCTTCAATATTTTCCTTAACCGTCATTTGATACTGTGAAAAATCTTGCAGTATGCAGGACACCGAATGGCTCAAGTCAATCGGCTTCTTATCATTAGTGATCGTTCCACTATACTGATCTGTAAGTGAAAGCAATAGATTCATACATGTGGTTTTGCCGCTGCCGTTTACGCCCACAACAGCGATTTTTTCACCATACTTAATAAAAAAATCAAGACCATTCAAGGCTTTGCTTTCAGACTGCGGATAGGTGTAGACGATGCTTTTCATATCAATGTTGCACGACACCGGCTTTGCATTTGACTTAGGGGCTTCAGGCAGTGCCATGATTTCATCATACACTTTAATAAAACGACTCTCAATGCGGCTATCCGTAATCTTGCTCTGTAAAGACAGCGTTTTGTCTATAATGGTATTGAGTAATGCGTTAGCCATTAACAAAAAACCGATTTGAAGAGTCCCTCTTGCGATCTCATATGAGATGACAATAAGCATTGCGATATAGGGGATGTTCATAATAATCCGAGCGCCTTGAAGCACAAACTCGTATTTTTTGAAAATCTTCAGTTTAATTTTATACTCGTCATTAAAAAGCGCTTCCCAGCGATTCGAGGTAAATCCGAACAGTCTGTTGAACTTAAATTCTTGATGGGTAGTTTTGTCGCCGCTCATATTCAAGAAATAGTTTTGCTTTTGCGTGTAAGGTTGTATCTCCTCCCAGAGCTTCGAGACTTTTTCAAAGCGTTTTCCGGCTATCCGATTAAAAATGAAAATAGCTGCTATATAACCAAGTACTGCAAATAAGTTGATCTGAAATAGATAGTAGCCAAAAATGCAGGCTGAAGGAACAAAGGTGATGAAGAAGACAATACTTCGGAGCAGCTTTTTTACCGTATCAAGCGATTTGCTCCGCACTTCATGAATCTTTAAATAAGTGTCGTGGCTCTCATAACAATCCCACTTGATTTTTGATAGCTTCGCATTCAAGTCTCGTTCGAAGCGGTAGGTAACATCAAGCATCAACTTGTTTTCTGCAAGTCTTTGTAAGATTTCGATGCCCATGAAAACAAGTAACAGTATCGCGAAAAAGAGGATCCCTTTCAAAACCGATTGATAATCGGACTTCCTCATAAACAGATTATAGGCGCTGTTGGTGATGTATTCGGTGGCGGCCAGTGTCGCAAAAATATTTCCGGTCATCACAAGACTTAGGAGAATATTCAAAAAATATACCTTTTTGTTTGCTTTCAACGCGATTTCGTTGGCTCTTCTCAAAGCACTTAAGGCGTATCCCTTTTCCTTTTTCATTTCCTTTTTGCTATCGTCACGCATAAGATCTTTCCTCCTTATACAGTTCTTGCTGTGACAGGAATAGATTGTAATACGGCCCCTTATTTTTCATTAGCTCCTCATGCGTTCCGTCCTCAACAATTTTGCCCTGATCCATCACACAGATACGGTCAGAGAGTCTTGCAAAGCCGATACGGTGGGAAATCAGTAGAGCAGTCCTTCCTTTCACTATTTCTTTGAAGTGCCGCAGCATTCGCATTTCTTCAACTGGATCAATGGAGGCCGTGGGCTCATCAAGAATCAAAAATTCCGGATCACCCATATACGCACGGGAAAGAATTACCCTTTGCCATTGCCCACCTGATAACTCCTGGCCACTATTGTCATATTCCTTGCCGATGATGGTGTCAGCTCCTTGCGGCAATTTTGAGAGAACTTCTTGCAAGTTGCCTTTTGCGATTGCCGACTGTATCTTTGCTTCATCATGGATGCTCTCAATCAGACCCAACCCCACATTTTCCTTAAGGCTTAAGCTGTAGCGAGTAAAATCCTGAAAGCCAATTCCAAAATAACGGTATAATTCCTCCTTTGGCATTTCTTTAATGCTTGCGCCATTCAGTGTGATCTCGCCCGCAAAGTCCTCTAAAATACCGCAGATCAGCTTAGATAGAGTGCTTTTTCCGCTGCCGTTATAGCCCAGCAAGCTTACAACTTCCCCTTTTTTAATCGTAAGATTGACACCATCCACAGCGCTTCCCTCTTGATTCGCATAGGAATAGCGGACATTGTCAAGCTTCAGCTCTTTAAATTCTCCTTTTGACAGCTTGAATTCCATCTCGACCTGTGGGAGTGATTCAGAAGAACCTATAAATTTTTCATATTTTTGAGCATATTGATCATTTTCTGCAAGCTCTTTTGTGGCCACGTCTATGATGCCAGTAATCCCCCACATAAGAGTCCACATCATGGCAGTTAAAAAAGTAAAGTCGCCAACAGCAAGCGATGAAGTGGTCACAAGGTAGAGATAATTAAGCGTAAGACCAGTTTCTACAAGTTTTTGCAGCATAAGCGGAATTTGATTTATCAACATTGCCTTTCGTTCAAAGCGATACTTCCCGTCAGAAAAGTTTTTGAAGTTTTTGCTCCAGGACGAGAGGAAGCGCTCGCCAAGACCAAATAATCTAAGTTCCTTTGCATGAGCCTTGCTGCTGAGTAGTTCCTTGTAATACTCAGCTCTTCGCTCTGAATTTACATAATATTCATTTAGCTCAATTCTCTTTTTTACCACTTGGCGATTTATGCAAATCAATACACCAGAAACAAGAAGGATAAATAGTAGAACCATTGGACTGAAGAGCGAAATGGCAATACTAGAGACAACAAGCCGTATAATAGAGAATACAAGCTTATTGAACACAGTAACGCTGACGGCGGTGGTGCTATTGATGTTGTTTTTTACAAATGAGTAGTTGTCATAAAACGCACTGTCATAAAAGCTGTCTTGTTTTTCTATGTAGCTTCTTTGCATAAAGCTTTTTATAAACAGTCGCTTGGCCTTGCTAGTATAAAGCGTGATAAGCATCTGTTCAAAGTTCCAGGTGTTGCCGCCGATGCAGATCATGAAGAAGAAAAGCAAGATGGGCAAGGCGAGACGAACACCGAATTCACCCGTGTTCTGCATGGCTATGATTTGATCTGTGGCAAATTTAAAAGAGTATGCCATTCCCAACTGTGAAAAAGCGAATACGAATAACATACAGAGGTTGAACACAAAAAATAAGGGTGATGCCTTTATTGTAATCGTACAAAAATGAATGATTCTTCTTATCATACTTCCATCTCCATTCTCCAACACAACTTCAACTCTTTCTGCGTCTCCTTAAACTTCTGCTATCAGTAGGTTACAGATCTGTTTCCTTTGTTTCTCTGTAGGTAATTGCAGTAGGCCGTTGTCAAGCATTGATTTCATGACAAAGACATGAATCATTTGCAAACTGTTTTGCCAAATGAGTTTGATTGTTTTTAGCATATGCTTTGGCTGACCGGCACTGCGAATTTTATAAATTTGCTCATCCAAAGCTTTGCCTATTTCTAAGATGTCTCGGCCTGGTTTTGGCAAGATCGCGTCCAAAGCGGCTTTTGTTTCGAGGTTCGGTATATAGACTATATTTGCCTTATAGCCCTCATCCGTCTTGATCAGATAGCCTTTATTGATCAGCATTTCGTAGCTATCAATGTTTCTTTCGTCTTGAGGTAGTGTACCTTTTAAGAAGTGGTACAGTAATTTATAGTCTTCTTTGACATTTGTGCGCCAATCTAAGGGTTCTCCGTTCCAGTATACACTTAGCTTTAGCGCTTTTATATTGGTATCCTCTCGCGTCATATAGCCTAAAAAGGTATACCAGTGTCGGTCGAGAAATCCGCCACTTCCTTCTTTGTTTTGCACAGTGGCTTGGGCTATATAATATCCGCCGTCTGGACGATGTACCGCAACATCCTCAAATTTCACAGTTTCCAGCTCTTTAAAATGTAGCTTCTGTGCCATATAAATGATGAGTGTCCACAATAGGAAATTATAGTCCTGATCCGTGTAATAGAGCGGCAACGTCTCGATCTCATTTTTTAGGGTTAAAAGCTTTGAAAAGTACTTTTCAATCAGGAGTATACTGTATTTTTGGTATATGCGGATGACTTCCTCATCACACTGTTTGGAGTAGTTTGTAATCAAGATATTTGTTTGATAACGATTGCCCGGCAGTCGATCCATAAATCCATATTCTGTAAGCTCTGATACCTCGTCTGAAACAAAAATCGGGGAAACGCCAAGCTCATCCGCTATTTCGTTGATGCTGTGCGGTTCAAAATAACAGGAATAGGCCACATTCTGTGTGATGGATTTTGACAGGAATTCAGATGTGTCACCTTTTGTGCCAGGTGAACCACAGTGACCCATGCTCCCAAATTTAATCGGGTTTAATCCCAAGTTACCAATATTTCTTAAGTTCTCCATCCCTTTTTTCAGCTCCTTTTTACACTCAAACAAGTGCCATTTTACAGTTCCTTCCGACAGGTTATTCTCTTCGGCGATTTCCGTTATTTTTTTGTTTTCATAGAAATAGGCGATGATGATTTTTCTTCTTTGTTCTGACAGGTACGTAATCTCTCGTCGCAAAAGCCGATGATCCTCCGATTGAAGGAGGCCATCTTCAATCGAATCATTGCTGGCTAAGTTGGTTTCACTGATATCAACCTTGCCTTGCCACATTTTTAGGTCATGGTAATACCTTGCATAAACATTACGAGCTATCCTGTAAATATAAGCCTTTACACAAAGAATATCATCTTTGCTCAGCAGCACAGAGTAAACTTCTGAGACAATACTAGCGGCTAACTCTTCGGCTTTTGAAGTGTCACTGGTTTTGCTCAGAGCAAAGCCATAAATGGGTTTGATGTATTGATTCATTAGATAATCTGCCTGTTGCTTTTCCATAAATGAAACCTCAGCTTTCATAGGACTTATTATATAAGTGCGTAGATTTTGAAAAAGGTTGGGAAATAAAAGAACAGCCGCCATGAAAAATTTTGGCGGCTGTTCTTTTGTTTAGGAATCTCATGAAAAAAGGTGTGAGAGGGATGTTGAAGATCTTCTTGATTCAATGCTACATGTACTAAAATAAAATCATGCGTGCTACTGTTCTACTATACTACAAAAGGCATTAATCACAGCACATGTCAAGTAACATGGCATCCAAGTATAAGCCTCAGAACACCTACTATAACATTGCGTCTACCTGTACTCTACGTCGTCTGGTTAACAAAATCCAGCTTATACTGCCAAGCTCCATACTTCTTTTCATGGTCAATCAATACGCCGTCTGTAAGTCGGATACGCAACAGGCAGGTGTTAGGGTCGTTCTCATTGACGTGACCATTGCTATACCATGCGACGAAGGCCTCACGTAGTTTCGTCATCATCGCCTCGTTGCTCTCTTCACGGACGTAGCCCAGGTTTTCGCCGATACCATGAGCAGTGAACCACTCACCACAGATGGCAACTTCGGGGTTGACACCGATCTGCTTCATCTTGTTTGAGAGCGCATATGTAACGACATAGAAAGCACCATCTTCATAGTAAGCATCCACAGTGCGCACGGAAGGACGACTGCCGTCCATTGTTGCGATGGAAATAAGACTGTCTTTCCCAAAACGTTCGCTCAAAATCTTGATTGCATCATTGAACTGATTCATTGGATACCCCCCTAAACTTTACTATACCTATCTTTCTCCCACTGGCTCTCCATACTGTTTCAAATAAATTTCTATTCTTTCCTTCATCGTGTCGTCAATCAAAACCACGGGCTCAGCGTCTTTCGTGAGGCAAATAGGCCTGTTGTAGAGGTAGGCACAGATGTCTCTGATGGTAACGATCGCGTAGGTCTTGATACCAAACTCCTGTAGGATTTCCTCCTTGGCTGTAATACCGTTTTGACCCAACTCACAGCGATCGACGGAGATGAGAAGACCCTTGCAGCCGACTTCATAGTGATTGAGTATACTCATGCTTTCACGGACACTGGTTCCGGCGGTGATCACATCTTCAATGATGTAGGCGGAGTCACCCTTTTGCGGAAGGTAGCCGATTAAACTACCACCCTCTCCGTGATCCTTGGCCTCCTTGCGGTTATAGGTGACGGGAAGGTCTGTTTGATATTGACGGTAAAGCGCCGCCGCCGCGGCTGATGCTAAGACGATGCCTTTATAGGCCGGGCCGTACAGAAAAGCGCCTTCCAGTTCAGTAAAGTTTTCGTTCATAAAGGCCGCATAATACTCTCCTAAGCGGGAGATCTGGGCTCCGGTTTTGTAATTGCCGGTGTTGATGAAATAGGGCGTTTTTCTTCCGCTTTTGGTGGTGAAGTCGCCAAAGGTCAATACCCCTGATTGTACCATAAACTCGATAAAGCTTTCTTTATAGTTCATATGCTCTTACTCTCTCCTTACTTTATTTAATTACTTCATTAAACCTAGTACCTGCATCGGCACATGCGTCTTGCTGTCGATGAGTACGGGCGCATTGTCCAGTTCAAGCTTCTGGTCACCCAGGCTTACCGTTTTTGAACCGATGGTGAGTTCGCAGGTAAGTCCGTCTAATTCGATTGTAATGGATTGCTTAGCTTCGTTCCAGTTAATCGTCAAGCCTAACGCTTCAACGATGGGCCTTAAGGGTAGGTAGAATACGCCGTCAAGCTGTTGGAGCTCGATGTCTGCCGATAGCTTTAGATCAGCAATGCTCAGACCGCCAGCGCCTTGAACAACAGCGCTAGTATCAGCAACACCTTGACCACCGATGCCTTGCTCCTCAAGAGGTAGTTCCTTTTGCCCGCCCAGAAGGACTGCATCGGCTGTTGCCTGTGCTGGCAGACTCAGGGTCATCAGTTCAAACCATGCAAAGAGTTCTGTTCCTACCTGAATGTCTTCCAGGCTCACGATTTGCCTTGTCTTGTAGGGTGCTATGGGATTCTCTGGCAATATAGTGATCAAAAACCCTTGATCCTCACTTAAAACTGTAACGCTACCATCCTCATTTGGTGTCACTTGTCCAACGGTGATAAAATGCGCCGGAGCCTTATCCTTCTCCACATTGACGATGATCGCATGGGCATAAGACTGCGGAGGAATACTGAGGGTCATTGCCTGGCTGATGGTCGCATAAATGGTGTCGCCTTTGTTGATCTCTTTCAGGCTGACTGCTGTTCGTGTTGTATTGTCTACGACATAAGTCTTATTGATATCAATGTTGAGGCTGAGTTCTGGATCATTTTGATCTTCTGTCTTAATGCTGATCTGCGTATCGCTGATTTCTATCACTTCACCCACAACAGAAAGGTAATTTTCTTGCTGTAGCGTTGCTGGTGCATTTATATCTACAGAAGCAGGCACTTCCTGAGCCGCTACCACAACTGAATCACTTGCGACGACTGGCACATACATTGATGCTGACAAGGGTACACAGATGGTTGCTGCTGCTACCGATGAGATGATTAGGGATGTAATTTTTCTTTTCCTTCCTCCATTTATAAATGCTTCAAATCTTCCTAGTTTGCTCTTCATGATTGCCTCCGATTAGTGTTTAATTTTTTATAGTTTAAGCCAGAAAACAGTTCCTGGTTGTTCTCAGTGATGTCAAAAAAAGCCTTAATGGTCGTCATGTTTAAGGTCTTGCCAAAGCGATGCGGACGGGTGATCAGAGTAACAAGGCTGCCTACATCCAAAAGCGCTGCAATAAGCATGGTTTTATCCACATAATAATACTGATTGCTTCTTATGCGTATAAAATCGGAACTGCCGATGGGAATCCGCTTCATGACATCACCTCCAGAATATAGTCACTGTATATAAAGCTTCTCCGCCTTTTTCCTTACCCTTTGCAGGGCATTGTCTATGGTCTTTCTATCCCGTTCGATGAGCTTACTAATTTGAGTATAGCTTCTTCCTTCTATGTACAGGGACAAAACCCGCAGCTCCAGGCGGCTTAGGAGCCCCTCCAGGCCCTTTTGGATGGCTTCCTTGCTTTCCCTGTCTAAGAGCAGGCTCTCTGGACTGGGAAGAATGGCTTCGCCGTCTTGGAAAAGCAGCTCGTCTGTGGAGATGGAGTTGTTTAGAGGCAGGTGCTTTTGGCGGTTGGAAGCTTTGATGGCAGAATAAATTTGGCGGCTGATGACTAGCTTTGCAAAGCTGTAAAAATTGCCCCGCTCCGGCTTGTAGTCCCGAATTGCCTTAAACAAGCCGATCATCCCCTCTTGGAGTATGTCCTCCTTGTCGGCCCCCACCATATAAAAATCCTTCGCTACATGCTTGACCAGCTGCTTGTTTTTGTTAATCAGCATATCCAAAGCCTTTTCATCGCCGAGCCTGAAGCGTTCGATTAGCGTTTCATCCATGCCAATCAGATTCCCTTTCTCATTGTCCGTCAATACTTTCACCTCTTCTCATTTTATCCAAAAGTCCTCGTGTCTTTTCATCCAGACTGTAAAAAAGTTGATTCTTCTTTACTTCCTTTGCCATGACGATGGTCTCCCGGATCTCCCTGTTGGTAGATTTGACCAGATGCTTTAGCTCCGTGGCCGATATTCTGTAACCTCCGCGGCTTTGGATAATCAGCTGCTCCATGCTATCGGAGGTGGCAACAAAAATTCTGTAATCTCTCCCAAGAATGTTCGTTACCCGCTCAATGTAATTGTCGGCGGTTTCCGCTTCCTTGGTATAGACAATGGTGATGTTATTGTAACGCTCTATATTCTCCGTGGACTTGACCTTGTGGGCGTCAAAAACAACGATCACCTCAATCTGTCTGTAGCCTTGGTAATTACATAAAATATCCAATAAGCGAACACGCGCTTCAAAAAGCGAACCGGCGGCAAGTTCCCGAAGCTCGTCCCATGCGTGAATAATATTGTAACCGTCTACCAGGAGAAAATCCTTTTTCCTAGCCAAGCGTTCTCTGTCTCAGCGCTTCGTACATCAACACACCGGCCGCAACGGATGCGTTTAATGACGAGATTTGTCCCCGCATAGGTATTTTGATCTTAAAATCACATTGCTCCAAAACCAGCTTGCTGATGCCCTCCCCTTCGTCTCCGATGACAAGGGCGATGGGCCCCTTCAAATCCGATTGATAGTGAAGGGCACCGTGCATATCCGCTCCAAAAACCCAACAGTTCCGCTGCTTCAGTTCTTGAATTTCTCGAGAAATATTGGTGACTCTGGCAATCAACACATGGGCTAGTGCTCCCGCCGAAACCTTGGCTACCACAGCGTTGACTGTAGCAGCCCGGCGTTTTGGGATGATGATGCCATGAACCCCGGCAGCCTCGGCGCTTCGAATGATGGCGCCCAGATTGTGCGGGTCGGTAATGCCGTCCAGGACTACAATAAAAGGAGGCTCCGCCTTTTGTTCTGCAAGGGCAAAGAAATCCGAAACCTCTGCATAGCTGTACTCTGGACACAGGGCAATGACCCCTTGATGCTTTCCGGACTCGGACATCTTATCAAGAAGCTTGCCGTCCAACTTTATGACGGGCACCTTCCCGTCGGCAGCAAGCTTTAGGATGACTCGCAAGCTCCCGTCAGCCTCCGTGTTTTTAATATACAGCTTATCAATGCCCCTGTTTTTTAATGCCTCCAGGACGGCATTACGTCCCTCAATTTGCATGACTGCCTCCTTGCGCCGTCTCGTTTCCTGCGGCTTCTTCTGTACAGATTTTAAATAAATACTCAATTCTTTCCGTTCGTTTCATCAAATAAAGGTAGCCGAACAGCGCTTCCAATGCGGTTGCATGATGGTAGTCTGTGACACGGCAGCTTTTCCGGGAGGCTGTTTTTGCGTTACGGCCCCGTTTCAGGACGGCTCGCTCCTCCTCATCCAGCAAATCAATGATCTTAAAATACATCTTGGCCTGGGCTTCGGCGCAGACATAGGACTTTGCATCCTCGTGCAGCTCCTTGGCTGGCTTGTCCGAAAGGATCATGCTTCGTACCAAAAGCTCAAAAACGCCGTCACCGATATAAGCCAAGCTTAAAGGTGACAGCTCAGTCATATTTTTCATAGGTTTATTTATGGGATTCTCCTTTTGCAATCAGCTTTTCCAACGCTTCGATTCGGTGTTGAAGACGGCAAAGTTCCATAGAGACGGGATCAGGGAGCTTCACCTGATCCAGGGAGTCCTTTTCTCGCTCCTTCTTCAGCACACGGCCAGGTATGCCCACCACCGTAGAGCCTTCCGGCACCTCCTGCAAGACTACAGAGCCGGCACCGATCCTGGAATTATCCCCCACCTTGAAGGGGCCAAGGACCTTTACACCGGCGCCGATCATGACATTATTACCGATGGTTGGGTGTCTTTTGCCTTTATCCTTGCCGGTCCCACCCAAGGTTGCGCCTTGATAAATCAGCACATTATCCCCAATTTCACAGGTTTCACCGATTACCACACCCATACCGTGGTCTATAAACAAGCCTTTGCCGATTTTGGCACCCGGATGAATTTCGATGCCCGTGATCCAGCGTGAAAACTGGGAAACGAGGCGAGCAATGAAGAAGAGCCTTTTGGTATAGAGAAAATGTCCGATTCGATGAAAACTAATGGCCCAAAAGCTGGGATACAGAATTACCTCAAGGGAACTTTTAATGGCCGGATCATTGGCCTTGATCGTTTTAATTTGGTCTTTCAGCATAAATCACATCCTAGTGTCTGCAAGTATACTTTGAACGGGCACTGATAACAAATAACGAACCAAGCGATGGTGGTGTTTACGCCCATGAATCGGAAGGGACACCGCCCTCCACTAGTACTGGTCGTAAGCCGTTTCGGGCGGTATCCCTTCCGATTCTTTCATCAGGTCGCTCTGTGAAATTTGTTCCTGTTCAAATACTCAGTCTCTTAACATTTGATCTTAAAATTTTTTAAGTAGGCAAACTGCCTGAGCCGCCATCCCTTCGCCGCTACCAGTAAAGCCAAGGCCCTCCTCGGTTTTGGCCTTCACACTGATGCGGTTCACAGGAATATTAAGGGCGGCAGAGAGGTTTTCTCTCATATCCTCAATATATGGCCTTAGCTTCGGTTCTTGTGCAACAATTGTAGCGTCAACATTCACGACAGAGAAAAACTCCTTCAGTAGAGCGGCATTGACCTGCCGCAAGAGCTCCAAGCTACTAATATTTTTATACTTCTCATCGGTATCAGGAAACATAGTCCCAATATCCCCCATGGCAGCAGCACCCAAGAGGGCATCCACGACAGCATGGGTCAGCACGTCAGCATCCGAGTGGCCCAGAAGCCCCTTGTCAAAGGGAATTTTAGTCCCTCCGAGGATTAGTTCCCGTTCAGGCGCGAGTCGGTGGGCATCATATCCAATTCCAATTCTCAAATTTATGCCTTCTTTCTTAAAGATAAAAGATAAAACCTTGGGGGAAGGGGGCGGAAAACTTTTTTCAAACGGCGAAAAAAGTTTTCA
>CAZSXS010000006.1:0-64112 GCA_964611385.1 uncultured Defluviitaleaceae bacterium | reverse complement strand
TTCTTCTCCTTCCCCCCACACCCCCCATCCTCATCTTTCAAAAAAGCCGGACATGGGGGCGATATAAATCCCGCGTAAATTTTGAAAAACCCCTTTGTTCTAATTTGACCAAGAAAATGCTTAGAGATTGAGTATAGTATCCCTTGGATTTTAATAAGCATACCTAGATGTGCGTTTGCATTTATACTTGGCGATGCGGTATAATAATTAAAAAAACCAGACAATCATAAATAAGTTGCCTTTCAAAAACACAGGGGAAAATCTTGGCTTTTCAATAAATTATGAAAAGCCTTAACTCCAACCCAAGTCCGGCTTTTTTGAAAGGAGAGGGAAAGGGGGGTTGGTCTTAATGACACTACAACAACTAAAATACGCTATAGCGGTTGCTGATAAAGGCTCGATTAATGAAGCGGCAAAAAGCCTCTTTATTTCTCAGCCTAGCCTTTCGAATGCCATCCTTGCACTGGAATCGGAGATTAAAATTACGATTTTTGTTAGGAATAATCGTGGCGTCTCCATTACAGCTGAAGGAAATGAGTTCTTGGGTTATGCCAGGCAGGTCGTCCAGCAAACAGAATTGTTGGAAGAAAAATATTTGAGTGGCATCCCCTCCAAGCAGCGCTTTTCCGTCTCCACGCACCATTATTTGTTTGCTGCTAATGCTTTTGTGGACTTGATTCGTGAGTTTGGCGCTGAGGAGTATGAGTTTACTTACCGTGAAACGAAAACTTTTGAGGTTATTGATGATGTCAAAAACTTGAAGAGTGAAATCGGCCTGATTTATTTGAGCCGTTTTAATGAACCTGTAATCAGTAAGCTGTTGAAGGAGAGTAACCTAATTTTTGATGAGCTCTTCGTGGCCAGTCCCCATATCTTTATCTATAAACACCACCCCTTGGCCAATCATAAGATCATTGCCCTTGAGGAGCTGGATGTCTACCCCTGTTTGAGTTTTGAGCAGGGCGAGCATAATTCTTTCTATTTCTCCGAGGAAATCCTAAGTACACGTAGTGTTAAAAAAAGTATCAAGGTCAGTGATAGAGCGGCAGTCGTTAATCTGATGATCGGCGTAAACGGCTATACCATCTCTACCGGAGTCTTCCCGGAATACCTCCACGGCGAAGATATCATCGCAGTCCCGCTGGACGTGGATGAAAAAATTCAAGTCGGTACTATTATGCATAAGGACGTTACCCTGACGCACTTGGGGGAAATTTATCTGGCTGCTTTGAAACGGATTGCCGCGGAGCTGAGTATAGAACGAGGCTATATCAAATTATAGTCTTTTGGTGTTACCCTATATCTGAAATCTGTTGTATACTTGGTTTATAAAATTTTAGGAGGAGAACCACTATGAGAGATGAAACAAAATGCTTGCACTCGGGCTACAGCCCCAAAAACTCGGAGCCAAGAGTGATGCCGATTTACCAGAGTACGACCTATGTTTTTGATTCCACGGAGGACATAGGGGCGGTCTTTGATGAGCCGACCAAGGCCTTGATATACTCACGTTTTGCAAACCCCACCGTTATGGCGGTTGAAAATAAGATTGCCGACCTCGAAGGGGGAGTCGCTGCCATGTGTACTTCTTCTGGACAGGCTGCTGTCCTGCTTGCAATTTTAAACATTTGTAAGGCCGGAGATAGCTTCATTAGCACGACGCAAATTTACGGTGGATCCTTAAATCTCTTTTCAGTTACGCTTAAAAAACAGGGCATTGAATGTATTTATGTTGACTGCAATGCTGACGATGAAACTATAGAAAAAGCCTTCAAGCCCAACACAAAGGCCGTCTTCGGCGAAACCATCGCTAACCCTGCACTGACGGTTTTTGATATTGAGCGCTTTGCACGGATCGCTCATAAGCACAACTGTCCGCTGATTGTGGACAATACCTTTGCCACACCGATTCTATGCAAACCCATATCTTTCGGTGCTGACATCGTTATACACTCCACCTCAAAATACATGGACGGTCATGCCATACAAGTAGGCGGCGTAATTGTTGACAGCGGAAATTTCAACTGGGCCAATGGAAACTTTCCGGACTTTACCGAACCTGATCCATCCTATCATGGGATATCCTATGTCGATACCTACGGAAAGGCCGCCTACATCATCAAAGCCAGGATGCAGCTGATGCGTGATTATGGCGCTTATCCAGCTGCCAACTCAGCATTCTTACTGAATCTGGGGCTAGAGACGCTTTCTCTGCGGATGGAGCGATACTGTCAGAACGCCTTAAGCGTAGCAAAATACTTTAAGGCCTCCGATAAAATAGAAGCTGTACTCTATCCAGGGCTAGAAAGTGACCCTTATTACGCTCTTGCTCAAAAGTATCTTAAGGGCACTAGTGGTGTCATTACGATTATCATCAAGGGCGGTAAAGAAAAGGCCATCCGGTTTATGGACGGACTTAAGCTTGCCTCCAAGGAAGTACATGTGGCAGACATCAGAACCTGTGTACTGCATCCCGCCAGTGCAACCCATCGTCAGCTGACAGATGAGCAACTCGTTGCAGCCGGAATCAATCCGGGTATGATCCGCTTTTCGGTGGGGTTAGAAAACATAGACGATATTATTGAGGATATTGAGCAGACTTTAAATAAGATAGAAGGGTAAATTCAGTTTTTCAAAATTAAGGGGCTAGAATAAATGAATGTAAAAAAATATCCAATGTTCGCAGTATCCTTAAAATAGGCTTTACGTAAAAGAACCCGCCAGTTTCTGGCGGGTTCTTTTACGTTTGGTTTTAGTGTTTCCAGCTTAGTGTCTCTGGTTTATACCTATATTCTGTACATCATTATTGATAGGGGTATTAATGCTTTGCGATTCCCATTCTTCTATTATCTGCTGTATTTTCTCCTCGTTAGGCTCCACGATGGAGGAACTGTCGCAGGGGTTGTCGTAGAGGACTGGGATTGGTTCAGCGGCTTTGGATACTTTATTTGCTTTGGAGGCATCGGGCAGGGGCTGATTCCTTCTGCTTCTAGCTTCAGATGAATTATCCATTTCCGTTTTGATGTCGTTAATCTGGGTATCAAATTGATATCTAGTTGCAGACGGATCCTGGTCATTGGTGATGGGTGTTACGTCAAGGTCAAAGTCAATGGTCATCTTACCTTTTATTTTGTAAGATTGTCCTACGCCTGGTGTTTCTTCTGGAGTTCCATCTGGCAGCCCTTCGGGCTTCTCTTCAGGCAGCTCTTCAGGTTTCCCATCAGGCAACTCCTCAGGCTTCTCTTCAGGCAACTCCTCAGGCTTCTCTTCCTCCGGTATGATTTGCCATCTTGCATAGAGAATCATATTTTCACTCACAAGCTCAGTCTCAAAATCCCAAGGCTGTGTGCATTCCGCATCCCTGTACCAGCCGTCAAAGGTAAAGCCTTCTAACGTGGGGTCAAGGGGTTTTGGAAGCTTGGTTCCGCTAGCGGCTGTGAGGGGTTCTATGCTGCTACCACCGTTGGTTTCAAAGAGGATGAGATATTGTATGGCCTCCCACTTGGCGTAGAGCGTTAGGTCCTGAGTCACTACGTCCGTCTCAAAATTCCACGGGGTGGTTAAAGCAGTATCCCTGTACCAACCGGCAAAGCGATAATGACTTAGGCTGGGGTCTGTCGGCTTGCTAAGAACTTGGCCGCTGACCACATGGACGGGCGCAAGGTGGGAACCTCCATTTGCATTAAAGCTTACGCTGTGATAGGTTTCGATTTTCGCCCACTTAGCGTATAGGCTGATGCTGTCTCTTACCTTGTCGTTCTCAAAATCCCAAGGCTGCGTATAAGCGGGGTCCTTATACCAACCGGTGAAGTCATAGCCTTCTTTCACTGGGTCTTCTGGTCGCGTTGCTTTCTTGTCGGCAACCAAAACCTGTACCCCTTGGCTGGGAATGGCTGTTCCTCCCTGGGTGTTGAAGTTCACATAATAGAGTGTAGGCTCGGCAAGGGTCTTGTCATACTGCAAATGATCAATATACATAGAAGCGTTGTTGCAAAGCCGAAAGGCCAGCTTGCCGCTGACTTCGGGCTTAAGCCCCTCGGTGCTCATCGTGAATTTACCATAATGAGCCTCGTCTATATACAGGTCATACTGATTCCCGTTAAAGACAAGGACAAAGTTCATCCATTTATTGGCTTCGATGGGTCGAACGATGGGCAGCTGCGACCAGTGAGTGAGGGATTCCTCCCACCAGCGCTGGCTTGGCTCCGTGTCAATGGAGAATACATGGGTTATATTGTTATTGCTGTCTACACTGGCCTTTATACAGGCGCCCCATTTTTGAATCTCCGAAAATTTCACATCAAAGGCCAGCGTACCGTTTTGAATGTCCGGGGAGTCAAGGCAGACATTGCGATTTGAATTGTTGGGAACCACACCTGTCAGCTTTAAAACCTTGCCATGTCCCGGCTCGTCCACAACGCTTGCGCCTTGCTGCCAAGTCCATGCACCAGGTTCGCCACTTTCGAAGTCGTTATAATAGAGGGTTTCGGACTGGGTTACGATGTTTGCTTGGACGGCTGTTTTGTCGTTTATCATGAGTTCAATGTCTCCGGGGATGCTGACCAAGCCCTTTACTTTAAAGCGAGTACCGTGGCTGAGCTGCGGGTTATAACCGGAATTCTGGAAGTCCCAGAAAACGCTAGCCTGGCGGACACCGGCGGAAGTAATGATATTGACCTCAGAGGGCAAGCCCAAGGCCTCAGGGGTATTTGCGGTACCTGCGGGTATGCTCCTGGTTTGTGGTTCTTCTATATAAAGAAGCTTATTGCCTGGGACAGAGATAAAGTCACTGTTTTCCCGTACATAGCGTTCTCGATCTGGGTCGGTGGTTTTCAAGGTGAAGATGGCCGCCAAAACTTGATTGCGCAAATGTTGGTAGCTGTGGGGGTCTGTAAGCTTGTCTGCGGGGATCAATTGTCTGGTACGCTGAATCAACAACTCTATCTTGTTCTTTAAGCGAGCATAAACTTGCTCCTCATTCGCCTCTGGGGATAAATTGGCATACAAATCCTTTAAGCCAAACTCAGTGACTTCAAACTCAAAAACTTTGTTGCGATTCACAGCTGTAAATTCAGGCTTCTGTAAAAATTCTTTGTCGTAAATTTGCAGCCGTCCCGGCTCTGCATGGTACAGCCTGATTTTGTAGCCCAGCTCCACCGGCATATTTACGTCCAGTCTTTCATAGGAAGTTGCACCCAAGCGACTTTCGCTGAAGACCAGCTGATTGGCCTTATCCAGAATCTCAATGGAAAAATACTGATTGCTAAAGTAAACATGTGGCGCACCGGCATGAGCAAGCACATGCAGAGTACCTTCGCTTAGGTTATAGTCTACGTATGCCTTTTCAGCATCAGACAGGCCGTTGACAACGATACGGCTGGAGGACGGCAAGCTGCTGCTGTTCATACGGGTGTAACGGACATCCTTGCTTACGCTCTGCCCTTCGGGAATCAGTACAGTATAGTAATCAAAATCATACAAGCCATCTGGGTTCGGAAGCTTGATTTCGTAAATACCCGCTTTGATGTTGTTAAAGCTTACGCTGCTGCCGTTGATAAACTCTTCTGCAACGATGCGGTTTCCATCTTTGAGCTGTAGCGTCTTACCGATTAAGCGGTTAATGTCGTCAATGCCAATGTTGACACTTAGCGTGCCAGTTTGCACAAGATCGGCGATCTCTGCATTGGATACCAAGTCATAGCAGCCTTGCAGCCCCAATTCATCCAGTAGGCTTTCAGCCTTATCAATGCCTACGATGTGGGCAAGGAAATACAACATAGGCTTTTGGGACTCATAGACTTCAGCCCGCAGGTTTGGGGATACCGTAAGACCCCAGGCATTCATATAGGGTAGCACATTATAGTCGGAGCAGTCTGTGAAAGCCTTGCCCATAATTTCGGTGGACTCATTAAAAATGCCCTGTTCCGCCTGACGGCGTGTTTCGGTATGCACTGCCCGCATTCCTTCTCTTGGGCCGATCTTATTCAACAGGTTTACAAAGAAATACAGTCTAGTGCTATAGTTGGGGACGGTTCTGAGGCTGCCGTAGCTTTCCAGTTCGTTCATCCAAAAAGACTCATTCTTCTTGATTTCCCCCAGCCAGCCATATTCGCCCGGCAGCAGGTAAGTCAATTGATAATAATGGGATAGGACATTGTTCAAAACATCAACCAGATAAACGCCTGCGTTACCCAGTCTGCCTTCGTAGCCGTGCCCGAACTCATGGAGCGACAGCCAGCCCTTTGACAAATAACCGCTCATGGTAGCAGAGGATTGACCCGTCAGAGCGGGAGAGTAATAGGCCATGCCGGGGCCACCGATGCTGGCGGTAACAAAGCCTTTTGTGCGTACATTCTGATTATAGGCTTCTGTCGGGTTCAGTTCCAGGCCGGACAGGTCGTCAAAGACATCCAGAAAGTCATCATAATAGGCCAGAAGTTCATCAATGGTATCAAAGGAATAGGCAGAGCGATTGCCAAAAACGCCCAAGCCACGATAATTGGAGCCCAAGGCCCTATTGCCCTTTTGGTCGTTGTGCAGGGTGAAGGCGAGACCTGTGTCACCTCCGTTTAAGATGTTCAGCATACCGCTTAAGGTAAAGCTCTTGCTTAAGTCCATCTTGTTCCGGCTGTACACTCCGGCGCAGCGATCCCGGACAAAGGAGATGCTGTTGTTTTGTATAGTAGGACTATAGTCGCCAATAGGTACACCAAAAAAGGTGTTGAAATCGGTAATGGCCGCTTCACCCTCATACTGAAACTGGGTCATTTGGAAGCTGGACTGGGCGGTGCTTGACAGCAGCAGCCAGGCAGAATTACTTCCCATCAACTCCTGTGGGTTGATTGTAAAGTGGTCGCCGATGTTATCATAGCTGTTAAAGGTATAGCTTAAGGTAGAGGTACCCGCGTCCCAGTGTAAGGAGAAGCTGTTATCCTTATTCACGTTGTTCCAGATACTATGGGCCTTGTAATGGGGCGCTTCCGTATTGGTATCTATGACTTCATTTGTGTTGATAAAACATACATATTTGTAGTAGAATGGATCTAATTGGTTAAATCCGAAACGTTGTCCGTTGGTAAAAAACTTCAAGCTCAAGCCGTTTCGTATGGTGGGCATGTGTACCATGCTGCGCCTGTCGAGGCGAGGTACCAGCAAAGTCACCCGTTCAGACTCAGCCACGCCGTACTTCGAATTGGAGGTATCCCAGTGGTCAAAGAAAGCATCCTGGTCGTCCCCGAATACGTAAAGCTCCAAAGGTTGTACCGCATCGTCATAATACTCGATTTCAACCACGGGCTGAACAGAGACCCCATGAGGTGAAGTAAAAAAAGGAACGCTGTCACGGGTTACTACCGTATTGCTAATGAACTGGTCGGCATACGGATCCGTACCTGATGAGGCTTTGTTTGTGACAGACACCAGTGATCCGTCAGCAGGAATCCGCACAGCCATGGAAGACGCATTAGCATCGGAGCGCATGTACAGCTCAAGATCTCGGCCGTACTCCTGGGCATTGACTATGCGAGCAGTAATCTCAGAACCTTTCGGCATATCAATTCCCAGTTGCTGACGATCATGATAGACTGCGCGGTTATAACCGATTCGATCTGTATTGGGGGTTGCAGGGATGGTGTACAGTAAGCGCTGTACAGTTTTCTTGTTGCCATAGGAAGCATCCACCAGTACGGGAACGCTAAGGTTCGCCCCATTACCGTGGCTGTCCGTGACGAAATACTGGATTTCATAAGTTCCCGGTACAGCCGTGTTTACCGTGTTGGAGACGATCTGAATGTGCTTGTTCAAATCGCCATCCTCAAAGTCCTTAGCAAAGACCCTGAACCTAGGATCTTTTAAATCAAAGGCTTGCCCCAACCCAAGCTGAATCATTTGGGCTCCATAGAACACCGGTGGGTTTTCTGTACTGTAGTAACTTTGGGCTTGCATGTTGTTTGAAGATTGTGTATGATCTGCTACTTGTGGAAATACATCTATAGGAAAAAGAGCGCAAGTCATTACGAGTACAAGCAAGTGAAAAATTAACTTTTTTAGTTTACTTTGCATATAATACCTCCATTTAGTTTTTTTTAGTATTATTTCCAAACGGAGTTACTATTCTGTGAGAGCGCAGATAATGAGCAGTTAATTAATGGAAGCAAAAAAATACCCGCCGAGGGTATGCCTTACATGGAGGAACACAGATAATGACCAAAACGATAATCACAAACATATCGATTGAGATTTTTAGCAGCGTATTGTGCTTGGTATTTCTGATTTGCATTTTAGTCGGAGATAACTTAAAAATCCGACTCAACCGTGTTTTTATTTGGGTTTTGCTCTCAAACATTGCAGTGATGATGAGCGATGCGCTGGCATTTTATTCCATCGGTAAAACAGAACCGAAGTTCTATGTCCTAAACTTTATCGGAAATTTCTGTACGTTCATATTTAGCTATGTGATTATTATGTGCTTTTCCAATTACATAAACACCTATTTAGCCATCAAACTTCAAATCAAACGGACATCGGTTTACCTTGTCTATGGTGTTTGCGGCTTAGCCATCGCTTTAACCTTTTTATCCCTGCTAAACAATATGTACTTCACTATAGATGAAAACAACATATACCACAGACAGAACCTGTATTGGCTTTCACAGGTACTTGGGATTATTGGTTTAATACTCAATTCATCGGTGATTATTAAAAATCGCAAATATCTGAACCGACTGGAAACGCTAGGGCTTGCCGCTTACATCGTCCTTCCTGTTGTCGCGGTTGTAATTCAAATGCTCGTTTACGGCTTTGTATCGGTTTACATTGCTTCAACCATCACCATCACCATCATTTATGTTGGTATGCAAGCTCAGTATTCAAAGATGCTGAAGGAAAAGGAGCTTCAACTGGTTCAAAGCCGAGTAGCCATCATGCTTAGTCAAATACAACCGCATTTCCTTTATAACACACTGGTTGGTATTAAAGAACTCTGTGACACCGAGCCACAGCGGGCTTCCAAGGCCATAGAACATTTTTCATTTTTTCTACGGAGCAATTTGGATTCCCTTACCGAAAATCCTTTAATCAGCTTCAACAAAGAGCTTAGTCATGTGCAAGACTACCTTTACCTTGAAAAAATGAGGATTGAAGACCGCTTGAATGTTGAGTGGGACATTCGTTTCCGAGACTTTATGCTTCCACCACTTACACTCCAGCCGATTGTGGAAAACGCGGTCCGGCATGGTATTAGCATGAAGGAAGAGGGCGGCACAATCCACATTAAAAGTGAACGTGCAGATGATTCCGTACGCATCATCGTTTTGGATGATGGTATAGGATTTGATGAGAGCAGAGCAGTAGACGAGGAGCGCACCCATCTGGGGATAGACAACGTACGGATGCGAATAAACGCGCAGTGCAGAGGTGAAGTACAGATCACAAGTAAAAAGGGTGTTGGAACAGAAGTAAAAATCATTCTTCCGATGAAGGGCTTAAGCAAATAAAGAGCTTGGGGCATGGGGCCTCCAACACCCACCAGCTGTCAGCTAATTTGAAGAAGTATACAAAAAGGTCCATGAGCCAATCAAAGCTCATGGACCTTTTTGATCTTATCGTTTATCCAACCGTAATTGTAACTTTTCCAGCCAGCCTTTCTTATGCTTAAGGGAAACATATCCAATGACCGCCATCACCAGAGCACCGATGCTGTCCACGATCAGGTCCTTCATGGTGTCGGCCAAGGCGGCGGCCCCGATTAGGGGTTCGCCACCTTCCAGGGCGAATTTTTGCATATTGGTATGCAAGATGGTATCCGCAGAAAACTCATAAATTTCCCACACAACTCCCAGCGTCACAGCAAAGCAGAAGGTAAACGCTGCTACAAACACCGGGCTCAAATTCAGAGGAACGTGATCGGTTTTGTTCAGGAAGTTGATAAAGGAAAAACCGAGCGCACCAAGCATGGCTCCACTGAAGGTATGTAAAACTGTGTCCCAATGAGGCACAGAATAATAAAAGGAACGAACCTCACCCAGATAGATGGCACAATAGAGAAACACAGCATAGATAATCAGCATATTAGAAGGAATGTCCAGCCGCACCCTTTTTTTCAGCGCCCCCGGCAAAAGCATAGCAAAGACCCCAAAAATACACTGTGACAGCATAAGAACATAGTCGCTTTTGATCCGTATAAAAGGGTTATCCTCCAGCGCTACAGTCGGCGCCAAAATAATTTCAATGGTTACAAAAATTGCAGACAACAACAAGGTTAAAAAGATAAACCCCACCAAAAATTTCCCCCGAGACTTCTTTTTCATTATATCCTCCTTAATGGCTTATGTATCCTCAGTCACCCACTTTGCAAAGCTGCTACATAAAACAATAGAATTGATGTGGTTGAATGGTTCCAGCTTGGCAAAGGCTTAAGAGACTAAGTATAAATTCTTTGCCATTGTATCATAAAAAGGACGTAGTATCAAAGTTTCCTTGTTTTCCTTTTGCTTCACCTTTATTAAGACCTCCTGTTGCAAACATTTTATAGGAGTGCTATACTCAGTCTCTAAAACATTTACCAAGCTGCCAGGATCAATGCTTAGTAAGGATAAGGACAAGATGCCATGATTAAAAACAAAACAGTTAACATTGGGGATATTGTTCATATGAAAAAGCAGCACCCCTGTGGATCCTTTGAATGGGAAGTCCTAAGAACAGGCATGGACTTTCGCATTCGCTGCGTCAAGTGTAATCGCTTACTTATGCTGTCAAGGGAAAAGTTTGAAAAATCGGTGAAGGCGTAAAAAAACCCTCCCAGCTAGGTCGATAAAATCTCGTCCTATCTGGGAGGGTTTTTGTATACTCAGTCACATTCAGCTCTGCAAAGCCGCCACACAAAACAATAAATTCGTCTGGTTTGAATGCCGGCGGCTTGGTAAATGATGCAAAGACTGAGTATCGTCATATTCAAAATTATTTCTTATAGATTTGATTGAAAACGATGTCGCCAATAACGGGAACCTTAAAGGACTTTCCAGTATAGGCTTGAAACATTAAGTAAGCCCAAGCGACCAGGGTGATTAAACCAAGGATGCTCTTGATCAAGCCGCCGATTAAAGGCAGGATCACTACGATATAGCCAAGGATGCTAAGTCCTCCAAATAGAATCGTGGATTGCAAAGCGTGGAAGCGGACATACTTGTTTTCTTTCTCTGTGATGAGAAAGAAGAGACCGGAAAACCAAAACAATAAATAAGAGAGTGTAGCAGACGTTCTTTCATTAAATTTCATAATCATATCCCCTTTCAAAAGATAGTCAATAGTAGATGATGAAACGCAAGTCTTTGATTTAAGTCTGAATCTTCATTCATCCTGTACTGAATTAAGGAGTTTGGCAAGTCATATACAGCTGAACAACAAAACCATCATGCAACGAAATACCCTAGGACAAGGCAAAGCAACCTACCAGCACGAGGCCGATAGCCCTTAATGCCAAGTATCCTGTGACTGATTGGAATAAAACTTTTTAACTTTGATGGAGCGAATGCCGGATAAAAAGCCATCCGTCTGTTTTTCAGACTGATAATAATTGGCTACACGGATAATGGCATCACACCATTCACCGTTCATAATAAGACGCTCAGCGACATACCAATTTAAAATATGGTCTTCGTTTTGGGTGTAGACATAAATACGATAGGCAATCTGGCGAATAAAGGCAATATAGTTCAGATCCGTTTTACTCAAGGATCGAATGATTCGAAAATCCTCCATGGTTAACCCGTACTCCTCAAAATGGCAGGCAATGTCTTCAGCACAGGACCAAAGACCAAGCGCATTGTCATGATTTGTGTACTCCCATAAGAAATAAGAAATAACCTTCACATCATTAAAACATGCATCCATAAAACAATCCTCCCATTAGTAACCCAAAGCTTTCAATCTGTTTTTTGTCTGATTCAGATAATTGGATTTGGGGTAGTTGTCAACTACACTTTGGTAATATCCGACTGCCTTTTCTTTTTCGCCCATATTCTCAGCTATAATGCCCAAGAAGTAATAAATATCGTCTACATAATCCAAGGTCTTATCCGCATATTGCAGGCTCTTTTCTAAAGGCTGCTGCGCCTCGGCATAATTCTTTGCAGTAAAAAGTTTTTGTCCTTTCGTGAAATTCTCAGAAGAGGACTTTGATAAGGCTTCGCTTTTCAAAGTCTCTGCTAGGGCCGTAACTTCCTCCGGTAAGACCGTTACGTCCATGCCATAGAGAATATCGGCGGCTTCATCCACTTTGCCTAACAAATAAAGATTGTTGAGTGAATAGATCCGTTGCACCTTTTCCTGCGTTTGCAGTTTTTCGTTTAGTTGTTCGTTTTCAGCTTTCAGACCAGCCTCCCTTTCTTCTATTAACGTTAATTGTTGACTATAGTCTGAAATCTCTTTCTGGTAAGTAGTATTGAGGGTTTCATAATCGGAATTGAGCTTTTTAATCTGCTCGTTCTTGGTTTCAATTTTCGCTGGAACGATCATTAGGGTTACAAAGAAATACGTAATAATAATCCCCAATGCAAAGCTGATCAGATCCGTAAAACCAAAGCCGTTTCCGGCTGGCTTGTAGGAAATGGGTCTGGTTTTTTCTTTCAGCTTCGGTTCGCTCTTTGCCGGCTTCGGGGAACGCTTCATTAAAGCATTATAATAAAGTGCTGTAGGATTTTGAACATCAATGGCCAGGGCATCTTCCACTTGGGCAAAGGCTTTCTCCTTTTCTCCCCGTTCCAGGTAACAAAGCGCCTGCAAATTCAATGCGTCCACAAAGCGAGGGTTGTGATCCAGGGCTCTCTTCAATTGGATGATGGCCATGTCCTCACTTTTTTGCTTGGCATAGATCAAGGCCTGATTATATTCTTTGATGGATTCAATATATTTATCAAGCTGAGCAGAATTTTTTTGAATGCTGTCCAAGTAATTTTTGGCAAGGTTACCTTCCCGCAACAGCGAGCTACTGATGACCCAATGCTTGATGGCCTCGCTGACGACCCCCATCTCAAAATAAATCAAGGCCAAAAGATTTCTTGCATCTATATTATTTTTATTCAGTTCAAGGGCATAGCTTAATTTCTGAATTGCGGAGGTTAATTCCCTGCGGTTTGCCAGCTGGAGCCCCTGATTATACATCACATCGGACAAATGATTCACGCCCAGAAAAAGACTGATGTCCACTCCACAATTTTCGCATACTCTTTTGGTGGTGTCATAGTTGCAACTTGGGCAAATCAAACAAAAACCTCCCTACTTTGACTATTTTTCATCTCATTGAACATTGGTATTTTTTTTGTTTGCCATTTGCAGCAAATCCATCACGTCTTTGAGTCCAGACCCTTGAATATTGTCTTCCACATCTTCAACATTCAAAATAGGCTTAAATTTTTTCAACTCTTCGGCAAAATTAAAATGATTTCCAAGGTTGACGGAAGGAAAATTATCTCCCATAAAATGAATCTCCTCCTTTAGTTTCAATTACGCTGAACAGGACTAAGTTTGGTATCGTTTCTAGTAATTCTTTCCAATCAGCAGGCTTCTTATGCTTCCCACCAGATACAAGGAGCCGCATACAAGAACCAGTGAATTTTCGGGATCTTCGTCAGCGGTGCGTAGAGCAAGGCTTAGAGCCTCCTTATAGCTAGGCTCCTGGTAAACCGGAGTGTTCAACTGCACCTGGCTTAAATCCCACACACTTGCGCTTCGGCTGCTATGCGGCTCTGTTAGGATGGTGATGTCTCCCCGAAGGATCTCCAGCATCTTCTCGAACTCTTTGTCCCTAAGTATACCTATGACTGTAATCACTTTCTTAGTACTAAAATATGTTTTAACCGCTCTTTTCAAAGCCAAAGCCCCATCCACATTGTGGGCACCATCTAGCAAAATCAAAGGTTCCCGGCTAACAAGCTCCATGCGTCCAGGCCAGCCAGCCTTGGCAAAGCCCTTGTAGACTGCTTCCCGAAATGCTTCTTTGCTTTTATTGTCGTTGTCATTTTCGTTTTCAGCTGCTTCTGCTACCCTTATGCAATCGGATCCCGTTAAAGCTTCTTGCTTACAGTAATTATAAAACACCTCCAAAGCAAAAAGAGCATGGATGGCATTATAGATCTGGTAATCTCCCAGCAAAGAGATTTTTATGTTTTCATAGCGACAGATTTGATCCTTTATGGGAAAGGAAACGGAAAAAATAGTTTCGTCCAGGTTTTGTTTATGAAGCTCTACTTGAAAGTCGTTACAGTAGAAAAGCGGAGCATTTTTTTCGTCCGCAATGCCTTTGACGGTATCATAGACAGTCCCCTCACAGGTAAACAGAACAGCAGGAGTTTGCTCTTTAATGATACCTGCCTTTTCATAAGCGATCTGTTCTATGGACTTACCCAAAATGTTCATATGGTCAAAGCCGATGGCGGTAATAACGGACAGAAGAGGCTTTTCGATCAGATTGGTGCAGTCCATGCGACCACCCAGTCCGACTTCAATGACGGCAATGTCCACCTTATTTTCATCAAAATAATGAAACGCCATCATGGTCAGCAGTTCAAAGAAGGAAAAGCGCTGACCCGGTCCCAACAATAGTTCCGTTAATTCTTTAAGCAAAGTAAGCTCTTTAGCCAGTTCTGCATCAGAAATACAGACGCCATTGATCCCAATGCGTTCATTGTACTTCCACAGGTGAGGTGAGGTGAAGACCCCCACCTTCAGTCCTCTTTCCATAAAAACCTGAGAAAGCAGGGCTACAGTACTGCCCTTGCCGTTGGTTCCCGCCACATGAACGATTTTTAAGCGTTTCTGGGGAGAGCCCAACATACTGAGTACCTGGCTTACCGCGTCGAATCCTTTTTTATTCCCCTTTTGCGTGGCCTGAATGATATAATCCAGAGCCTCAGCGTACTCCATTCAAAGCCTCCAGTTGTTTTTCCGCTTGTGCAAGCATCGCACTGTACTTTTCACGCTTTTCCTTTTCTTCCTCAATGACTTTTGCTGGGGCCTTTGCTACAAAGCCCTCGTTTTGCAGTTTCTTATCTACCCGTTCAATTTCTCCCAGAAGCCTTGTTTTTTCAACATTCAAGCGCTGGATTTCCTTAGAAATATCCACCAGTTCCGCAAAGGGCATATAGAGTACGCCCCCAGGGATAACGACGGATACCATGCGCTGGCTGTCCTTTCCTTCTTCTGTGGTGTTTGCTTCTTCTACAATTTCCAGCTGATTCGCAAAGGCAAGGCCTTGGAAGAAGACCTTGCCTCTTTCAAAGATACCTCGAACAGACGGTTCGGCAGAAGAAACGATCACCTTGACCTTCTTGGAAGGCGGCACATTCATTTCCGTGCGAAGGTTCCGGATGGCAGAAACGGACTCTTTGATGAGTTCAATTTCCTTTTCTTCCTTTAAGAAGCAAAGGCTCTGATCATAAAAGGGCCAGGGGGAGCACATAATGCTGTCTTCTTGCGTTTGTATAGAGCAAAAGATTTCCTCTGTAATAAAAGGAAGGAAGGGATGCAGCAACTTTAAGGCGCGGATTAATACATCCTTTAACGTCCAAAGGGCTGAGGCTCTGCTTTCGTCCTCCTTGTTGTATAGGCGGGGCTTTACCATTTCAATATACCAGTCACAGAATTCATCCCACACAAAATCAAAGACCTTTTGAATAGCTAGTCCGATTTCGTAGTGATTCAGGTTGTCTGTAACTTCCTTGGCTACGGTATTGACACGAGAAAGAATCCATTTATCCACAACGCTTAGATTTGTGGGTTTCTCCAGATTTGTTGAACTTGCGGAATCTGCGAGATCAGCACCTTCCGTATTACCAGAGGGCTCTGCATCTTCACAGTTCATTAAGATAAAACGAGTAGCATTCCAGACTTTGTTTAAGAAATTCCGATTAGCCAGAACTTTTTCCATATAAAAGCGAGAGTCGTTACCAGGGGAGGTGCCTAGGATCAGCGTGAGTCTTAAAGCGTCCGCTCCGTATTCCTGAATGATCTCCAGGGGGTCGATACCGTTCCCCAAGGATTTGCTCATCTTCCGACCTTCGGAATCCCGGATAATGCCGTGGATCAGTACATCTTTAAAAGGCAGCTTGCCTGTATGATGCAGACCAGAGAAGACCATCCGTACAACCCAGAAGAAAATAATATCATAAGCCGTTACCAAAACGCTGGTAGGATAGAAATGCGCAAACTCTGGGGTATGATCCGGCCAGCCCAGGGTAGAGAAGGGCCAAAGCGCCGAACTGAACCAGGTGTCCAAGGTGTCCTCGTCCTGGGTGACAGAGCCGCCGCATTTGGAGCAGCAAGCCGGAGCAGTGGTAGAAACCGTAATTTTACCGCAGCTACAATAGTAAGCGGGAATCCGATGCCCCCACCAGAGTTGGCGTGAAATACACCAGTCTTTTATGTTCTCAAGCCAGTTTAAGTAAATTTTGCCAAAGCGTTCAGGAATGATACGCAGTTCCCCGCTCTTGTAGGCGTCAATAGCTGGTTTTGCCAGCTCTTCCATTTTAACGAACCACTGCATTTTAATTAAAGGCTCTATGGTTTCGCTGCAACGTTCGTGGACACCCACGGAATGCTGCAAGTCCTCTACCTTAATAAAGAGTCCCAAGGTTTTAAATTCTTCAACGATTCTTGCCCTTGCTTCTTCCTTGGAAAGCCCTTGATAAGAAGCCGCGTTTTCGTTCATAGAGCCGTCGTCGTTCATAATGTTGATAACAGGTAAGTTGTGTCTTTCTCCCACCATAAAGTCGTTGGGGTCATGCGCGGGTGTAATCTTTACCACGCCTGTACCGAAATCCTTTTCTACATAAGGATCGGCAATGATGGGAATTTCGCGATTGACGATGGGTACAAGCACCATCTTGCCGACCAGGTGGGCGTAGCGCTCGTCTTCGGGGTTAACCGCCACAGCCGTATCACCCAACATGGTTTCTGGGCGAGTGGTGGCAAAGTGTATGAAAGTATCGGTACCTTGAATGGGATATTTAAAATGCCAGAAGTGACCACCCTTGTCCACATGATCCACTTCCGCATCCGAAATGGTGGTCTTACAGTGAGGGCACCAGTTAATCAGTTTCTTACCGCGATAAATCAAACCTTCCTTATAGAGCCGTACAAAAACCTCCAGTACAGCTTTAGAAAGACCCTCATCCATCGTAAAACGCTCCCGATCCCAGTCGCAGGAGGAGCCCATCTTTTTCAGCTGTTCCACAATGCGATTTCCGTAAGTTTCCTTCCAGTCCCAAGCTCGAACCAGAAATTCCTCCCGGCCGATATCTTCCTTGCGCAGACCCTCCTGAGCCATTTTTTCAACGATTTTTACTTCCGTAGAAATACTGGCGTGGTCGGTGCCGGGCACCCACAGGGCATTGTAGCCCTGCATACGCTTGGAACGAATCAAAATATCCTGGATGGTGTTGTCCAGTGCGTGACCCATGTGCAGCTGACCGGTGATGTTTGGGGGTGGAATAACAATGGTGAAGGGTTCTTTATCCTTCTCCACCTCCGCATGAAACCGTTTATTGTCCAGCCATCTTTTATATATTTTATCCTCAACCACTTGAGGGTTATAATTTTTGTCTAGCAAGTTAAAACCTCCCGATGATCTTTGTTACTTCATTTAAATAGGCCTGAATAATCTTATCAATGAGCTTATCTGGGGAATGATCCTTATCGTTTAGCTCTACCAAAGCATCCCAAATTTCCCCATGCCGCTGATCCATTTCTGATAGATTGTTTTCAAAGGCATTCTTCTGCTCTAGCAAATCGTTGTAATAGCGCTTCCGGTCGTCTATATTGATGGTCTTAGCAAACTTTTCAATAGAGGACTTGATGACTCCAAACTTCTTCTCTCTTAAAAAGACCTCAATTTGCTTTTCTGTTTCATACATGATCTTGCGCACGTTGTCCAGTCTGGCGGCAACATGCTTATAGTTTTTGAAATCATTGATGTTTTCCTTTAACATCTTGGAGCTTCTGACCTTGTATTTTTTGTACTCATAGTCCAGGAAATTCCGGTAATGTGCCAACACCACCAGCTTCTTATTAATCAGCTCAATGGCCTTGTGCTGCTTTTTCAAGTTGAGGGCCAATTCAAAGCGGATTCGCCTGCGAAAAAAATAAGACAAGGAAACAACCACGATCATCACCACCACGAGTATCGTCAGGGGATAAAAGATAGAGGTTTTCGTAAAGATATATAGATAAGCCATCAGCACACAGCTTAGGCTGAAAATAATAACCATAGCAACAGAGAACTTATTGACAAAGTTAAAGCCGTTCATCAAGAGCTCTCGATCATGCTCTAACTCTGATTTTTCCCCTCGTAAATACCCTAAGTCATGCCGCAGGGCCCGGAAGTTTTTCTCAGCATCCTGAATGTTGGGCATGGCTGAGGTAGCTTGATCCTCCAAGGATTCCAACTTCGTCAGCCCGCTGTCAAACTCAACAATCTGGTTTCTTAGAATCGTCACTTCCTTCGTTAAGGACACAAAGCGATCCAACAAATCCTTAAAGCGAGTGGCATCTTCTGCTGTCAACTGATTGAAGCATTCCAGTTCGATGAGACTTTCATCAATGACCTGAATTTTATTGGCCAAGGAAACCCGCTGCCGGGCAATTATCAGGGCTTCATCGCAAAGCTCAGCCACCACGGTGCCGATCTTATACATGTCGCTCTTCTTGTCCATGTCATCAAGGTACTTTTTAAAATGAGAGTAATTTTCAAAGTTGGATTGGTCATTGCCCCGAAACTTAAAGCGCGATAAAAACTCTAAGGCTCGGCCCCACAGACTGGGCTTTTTCTCGGGCAGCTTAACCTCGTCGTCCTCGTAAAGCAACAACGTTTCCTGTGGGTTCCTCTCCCGAAAGTCCTCTTCTCCATCATCCAGGTCCGCAAAGACCAAGCTCTCCTCCGACCTACTGTCCTCCTCTAGCAAGTCCTCAGGCAGTTGCAACTCCCCTTCGGCTGTTTTTGGAGCACGTTTTCCCCCTGAGCGCTTGGGTGCAGGACGACTGGAAGCTGTAATACTGTCGGCGCTAAGGTCTTCTATTTTCCCTTCATTCTTGCCTTCACTTTTCGCTTTGGTCTTCCGGCTACGTCTTGGTTTGGGCGACCCGGCTTCTATGCTTAGATCTCCGTCCATTTCTTCTTCTAAGAAGCGTTCATCTTTATCCTTATCCATTTTCTTTGATTCAAACCTCCAATCAACCCATAGTGATGATACTCAGTCTCTTAAATAGTTGCCAATACAATAACCAAGCCGCCATCATACAAACAGGATCAATCCATTGTTTTGCGTTGCGGCTTTGCAAAGCTGAGCGTGACTGAGCTTATAAAAAATCCTTGTATAAAAGGCTGGGCTGAATACCATTATTGTTTTGGTATTTACCGGAATTATAATTTATATACTCACCAGTCAAAGTATGATAATAAATTTGACAAATTTCCACATAGGGATAAATTTTGATAGGCTCAATGCAATGGATCTCCAGTGTCCAAAAACCCTTAAAGCCCACATCTCCAAAACCAGCCGTCACATGGATAAAAAGCCCCAAGCGTCCGATGGAAGAGCGTCCCTCCAGCATGGGAACATAATTGAATGTTTCCGTATACTCAACAGTGCGCCCAAGATAAAGCTTGCCTGGTGACAAAAGCAAGCCGTCCTCGGGTATCGTGACCAAGTTGGTCTTGTTGGGTCGTTTCATATCAAGGTAGGCTTCATCATAAACCAAAAGCTCATTATGAAGCCGTAGGTTGTAGCTATTCGGGTTAAGAAGCTTATCCGAATAGGGTTCTATAATGATGTCGGTGCCAAGCTTCCTTTTGATTTCCAATCCGGAAAGTAACATAAACTGCTCCTTAAATTGCTTATACTCAGTACCGTTTCGCTAAGCAAAGCCGCCACACAAACAATAGAATTGATCAAGGCTGAATGAAGGTGGCGGCTTAAAAATGTTTTAGAGACTGAGTATAGAATCTCTGAAAAATTCGGTAGTTAATTTCATGAAGTATATCATTATAACTAAAATCTGTCAAAAAAATTTTATGATTTTGCCTATAAAACTTGAGTTCGCAAGCTTATCGGTTTCAAGATAATGAATCCTCCTTGCCTGCAGATTAGCAAGGAGCATTTTAATGGGGACATAATTATAAGCGAAAATAAAAACAGCCCATCAGATGGGATTCTGATAGGCTGTTTTTATTGATATTGAACGGTCTGCGCCGCCTGAACAGTATGCATGGGGGTGTGCGTTGGCTAGCAACCAATAGGTAGCCTCCAACTTGATTGTTAAACCTTAAATTTAGCAACCATATGTGCGAGCAGGTCAGATTGACTGTTTAACTCCTCCGCAGCTGCAGCAGATTCTTCCGCAACAGCTGAATTCGTTTGTACGATTTCTGATATTTGATTGATCCCTGTATTAATTTGTGAGATGACTTCCGTTTGCCCTGTCATGGCTGTATTAATATCTATGATTATTTTTGAGACACTATCCGTATCTAAAACAATCCTTTTTAGAGAATCAGCAGTTTCTTGTGCAATCTTCATACCTTGGTTTACTTTTAATATCGTTTCTTCTATAAGGTTTGTCGTATTCTTTGCTGCTATAGAACTTCTAGACGAAAGAGAACGCACTTCTTCAGCTACAACCGAAAATCCTTTACCATGTTCTCCAGCTCTTGCTGCCTCCACAGCAGCATTTAAAGCTAATAAATTTGTTTGGAAGGCTATATCTTCAATATCCTTTATGATTTTCGAAGTGTTGTTGGAAGCAGTTTTTATGTCGTTCATTGATGAAAGCATAAGCAGCATTTCTTTGTTACATATTTTTGCATTTTCCATTGCGTTCTGCGAATATTCATTTGCTTTTTTAGACTTACTAGAGGTTACTTGAATTTGCTCATTGACTTGCGAAATAGAAGCATTTAGTTCTTCAACAAAGCTTGCTTGCTCATTTGCCCCATTAGAGAGATTCATTGATGAAGTTGATACTTGCCCTGCTCCCATCAGTACGCTATCAGCTGATGATTGAATTCCTATTACAGTATTTCTTAAAATAATGGCAATTTGATTGATAGACTCCTTAATGATACTGAATTGACCTTCATATTCTCTTTTTATTTCACAGCTTAAATCTCCTATTGCTACACTTTTAAGTATAGTTGAAATTTCACTGATATATGATTTTGTTGATTCTATCATTTGATTAAAGGAGTTCATCATATCAGCAAAGCTGCCACTGTAATTACTGCTTACAGAAACAGTAAAGTTTCCATGAGAAAGTTCAGCTAGTATCTCCTTTGATTCCTGAATAGGGCGATCTACAGCCTCTAATAAGCGATTAAGGCCTTCTGTTAGCTTTTGCCAATCACCCGAATATTTGTTTGCTTCTATTCTTTTTGCCAAATCCCCGCTTGTGGCCGAGGCTATTAAAACCGTAATATCATTATTAATTGAGTAAAGATTCTTTTTAAGACTATCAAATATTTCATTAAGTACAGCCTTCTTGCCTGGAAATTTTTCAAGCTCATATGAAAAGTTTCCACTGCTCAGTTCACTAAAAGCATTCATAACAGTTAGCGTATCTTCAATAAGTTCTGTAGAAAGATGATTGATCGAATTAACCGTGGTTTTATAATCACCATCAAATTCTCCGTCAGGTATTCTTGCTTCTATATCACCGTTGCGAATTTGAATCATCACATCTTCTATCCTTGTGGTTAGCAACTGTATCATATTTTTAAGTTTGTTAAAGGAATTGGATAGCAGTCCTAGTTCATCGTTGCTTTTAAAGGATAGGTCCGCACTTAAATCACCAAGAGAAAGCCGCTCAACATTATTGGCAATGTTTCCTATAGGTTTTAAATATCTTCTTAATATTCGGTATAAAATAAATGCAAGTATTAACTGAAACGGTATACTGAACATATTAACAACTGTAACTGCTTTACCAACATTGCTTGAAATTTCAGATTTTTTGACTGCACTGATCGATTTCCATACATCATCTATGCCACTAAGTTTAACATCATGCTCCACAACAATTGCATCCTCTTGAACGCCTAAAGTAGATACATCTTTACCAAATAAACTATTCTCTTTACTATGCGTTATTATCATTCCGTTATCTGAAACCAAGTAGCTGTAGCTTGTATCAAAATATCCGTTTTCAAATTTCATTTGAGATAAAATACTACTGTTTATGTCTATGCCAACACACCCCAAAAATTTTCCGTTGCTGTCTTTTATTGGGGCTATAGCTGAAACAACAACATCACCTACATATGTGTCAAAATAAGGAGATTTTATGTAGGGTTCATTTCTTTGCTGTGCTTCCATAAAATAACTGGCCTCAGTAAAATCCGGTTCACAAACGATCGTTTCAGAAATAGTTCCATTTTCACGAAAGGCATATATTTCTTGGTAGCCTTCATACTCTTCGGGAATACCATATGCCTTAGCCAGTTCATCAGTCGATTTAAGCCCACCATATGCTTCATCTTTTATCCATTCTACGTAAACCCCTTGTACTTTATCGTTTAATTTTAAAAAAGAGCTAACAAATGCTTTACTTGCACTGCCTCTTGCATAGGGGTGAACAGTTTCAAGCTGACTTGCTACAGTCTTGGTTATGTCAAACAGCCCGTTTAAATAACCATCTGTGACCTGTGCATTAAGACTAGACAGTATATCTAGCTGTTCCTCGGATAATCTTTCTATTGTTCTTTTTAAAATAAATGAATTGAAAAACAAGATTATCGACACAAGCAAAAAAACTGAAAGCATTACCCATTTAATTATTTTTCCACTAAGTGTTTTTTTCATAAAATATATCCTCCTAAAATTATTATCTCTTTTAATTGAAAATCTGCTTATTATTAACTTGTGCAAGGGGTATTTTTACTTTTGTGATATTATACCATGTTTACAATCATTAAGGCAATTGGAGTTAATTATGATAATTCTTAGAATTTAATTTTTTAGTGGTTACTATATTATAACTTTATTAATTTTCAAAATTCTATTGTGTACTTTTTGCCTTGAAATTGATTTTGCACTGAATTTCTTCATAACCCTTTTAAACTTTTTCATTTTTTGATACACTACTCATGCGATAATCTCCTCGTTTTTAGGATAGCCCCTTTGGTAGAACAATTATACCATTTTTCGAAGGGGTATCGCCTTTTTTTTCGCTGGGTGCTACATGAGGATTTGGATCTGTATCCTTTTTGCCCGGCTGATGTGCAAGTTATTGCTCTACTAAAAAATAACCACTGGTGATAAGTATGTCTATTCAAAGCTTAAAGCTTTTCAGTCCCCCTACCGAGCACTGGTTTTCGAACACACTGGGTGAGCCTACGCCTGTGCAGATGGAGGCTTGGCCAGCCATTGCCTCTGGCAGTCACACCCTAGTCTCCGCCCCGACTGGAACCGGTAAGACCCTTTCGGCTTTCTTGGTGTTTATCGACCGGCTGAAAGAGCAGGCACGGGCGGGAAGCTTGAAACAAGAACTTCAACTCATCTATATCTCGCCGCTGAAATCTTTAGCGGGTGATATTCGAGAAAATTTAAGTCGCCCTCTGTATGGTATTTACGCCATGGAGCAGGAGCAAGGCCCTGAACTTGTTCGGAACACTGATCTAACGCAAGCCCTTGATCACAAGCAAGCTCACCCCTCCTCGCCCTTTGAAATCCAAGTCGCCATCCGTACGGGCGACACCACAGCGGCAGAGCGGCGCAAGATGATCAAAAGGCCGCCTCACATTCTCATTACTACCCCGGAATCTTTATACCTAATGCTGACCAGTGTATCCGGTCAGTCCATTTTGCGGACGGCGAAGGTTGTGATCATAGACGAATTACATGCGCTCATTGACACCAAGCGGGGCGCGCACCTAATGCTTTCCCTTGCCCGCTTGGACAAGCTGTGCGAAAAACCCCTCCAGCGTATCGGCCTGTCGGCTACCATTGAACCCTTAAGCCTTGCGGCGGATTATTTGTCGCCCGATTCGGAGAAAGAGCCCACTCAGGTGGTTGCGCCCAAGATGCGGAAAAACATCCGGCTGGAGGTGATCAGCTCCTTTCCCGAAAACGGGGTTCTGCCCGAAGGGAGTATTTGGCCAGATCTGGCACGGAAGGTCTACGAATATTGTCACAAGGCTCGCAGCGTTCTGGCCTTTGGTGAAGGGCGGCGCTGCATTGAAAAATTGGCCCACTATGTCAATGAGCTGGGTGGGGAGGGCTTTGCTCGAACACATCACGGCAGTCTGTCCAAGGAACAGCGCCTGGAGGTGGAAAAGGCCTTGCGGGACGGAAGAATCCGCTTGCTTTGCGCGACTTCTTCTATGGAGTTAGGGATAGACGTGGGGGAAATCGACCTGGTTTTGCAGGTGGGCTGTCCTATGTCTATTTCGGGTGCTCTGCAAAGGCTGGGGCGTTCCGGCCACAATCCCGGGCGGGAGAGTGTCATGTACCTCTTTCCCCGAACAGCTTCTGAAGGGCTGTATTGCGGTATTACGGCGAAAATTGTAAAAGCTGGCGGCATTGAACAGACCAAGCCCCCTAAGCTTTGCTTGGATGTCTTGGCTCAACATTTGGTCTCCATGGCTACTGGAGAGGGTTATTCTGTCCAGGAGTTGATGGAGCTGCTTTTGCGCGCCTATCCCTTCCGCCTTGTTACTAAGGAAGAGCTTTGCTCGGTACTGTCTATGCTGGCGGGGGACTTTGAACATGCACGGGATCTTCCTGTTCGGCCTCGAATTCTATACGATCGGATACATGAGCGGGTGGAAGGGGATGCTTATAGCCGGATGCTGGCTCTTTCCAACAGCGGTGCCATTCCCGATCGGGGTTTGTATACGGTTAGGCTAGAAAATGGCGTCAAACTGGGAGAGCTGGATGAGGAATTTGTCTTTGAGCGGGGCAAGGGCGAGAAATTCTTATTGGGTTCCTTTGCTTGGCAGATTCAGTCTGTCAACAAGGATACGGTTTATGTTAGCCAGACAAGCACGGCCGGAGCCACGCCGCCTTTTTGGAAGGGGGAGCGGCAAGGGCGTGCTTTAGAAACAGGCCTTGCCTTTGGGAGGGCTATGCGGGAGCTGTCCGAGGCCATGAGTCAAGACGGTCTGGATGGGGCCTTACAGCGCTTTGGTCTGGATGAACAGGCGGCCAAAAGCGCAAAGGTATTTCTGGAGCAGCAAGTGGAAGCTACTGGCATCTTGCCTGACGATCAAACAATTGTTGTGGAGCACTTTATCGACGAACTGGGCGACCGTCAAATGATGGTTCATGCGATGTTTGGGCGAAAGGTGAACGCACCTTTGTCTCTTTTGGCGAAGGAGGCTGCCGGACGTATCTTGGGTGTGGATATCAATGCCTATGATGACGAGGACGGCTTTCTCTTGCTGACCTACTGCGAAAAGCCCCTCCCCGAAGGTCTGCTGCAAGACCTATTACCTGAAACGGCGCAAAGCTTGCTGGAAGCGCTCTTAACGAGCACCCCCTTATTTAATATGGCCTTTCGCTACAATGCCTTCCGAGCCCTGATGCTGGGCATGAACAGGGGAAAGCGTCAGCCGCTTTGGGTGCAGCGGATTCGCAGTGCGGAGCTTTTGGATTCCATCCTGCACTATAAGAATCACCCTTTGATACGAGAAACAAAGCGGGAGTGCCTGGAGGACTACTGGGATTTAAAAGGTCTGGAAACTGTATTAAAGGGGATCCGCTCTGGTGCTATCAAAATCCGTGAGGTCTTTCTGGAGGAACCCTCACCCATGTCCTTACCCTTCCGGCGGCAAGTAGAGGCTTCTTTTATGTATGATTACAATACCAGCACCTCTGGCATCAGACGGGCGGGGGAAGCTGAGCTTTCTCAGATGGGGATGGACGCGGAGTTGATTGCTCCGGCACCCGAGCAACTGCAAAAGCTTTCCGAGCGGTCTCGTAACCCCGAAAATCCGGCTCAGCTGCATTCGTTGCTGATGATGGAGGGCGACTTGATCTCTGGAGAATTGGATGTACCTGTGGACTGGCTGAACAGCCTAGTGAAGCAAGGACGAGCAGCCTACATTGAGCCGGGTCTTTGGATCGCAGCCGAACATTTAGAGGAATACGAAGCCGCTCTAGTACAAAACGGTGCTGAAGCCCGAGCGCATGTTCTCCGGCGCTTGATCCGCTATCGGGGTGCCCACACGCCTGAAATGCTTGCGGAGCGATATTTTTGGACGGAAGAGGAAGCCCAGTCTGTTTTGACAGCCCTCTGTGAAAAGCGCTCCCTTGTCTTGGACGGTGAATTATACTACCATGCGGAGCTATATGACAGGGCAAGGCGGGAAACAGTAAAAGCACGCCGAAATCAAATCAAAACCCTGCCCCCAGAGCGTTACGCTGCTCTTATAGCCGGACGAATCCGCACAGCCGCCCCACCCAGCGAACAGCTGGCGGCAGCCCTGAAAGAACTCTGCAACCAGGCTCATCCGCTCCGGCTCTGGGAGGAAGTCCTCCTGCCTGCTAGGGTGAACGCCTATCGCCCGGCTCTACTGGACAGCTTGCTTTCCCAGGGCGAATTTTTCTGGCAGTTGCAAAACACGCAGCTGAGCTTTCATCGCTATGAAGACCTGGACTGGGATGCAGACCTATCTGAACGGGTTGAGCAACTGGAGGCGTGTGAACGCATCGTATACGAAGCATTGACCAAGCGGGGTGCAAGCTTTTTGCATGGAAACTTCGGGTTGCCTGTAGGAACGGATCTGAATGGTATCTTATTATCCTTAGCGGAAAAGGGGCTAGTCCATGCCGACAGCTTTGCCCCTGTTCGGTATCTGTTGGAGCAGGACAAAATTCAAAGCAGCACAGTCAAGCATCGTGTCAAGGCCCGCAGCAAAACCCTAACCGGCGGACGCTGGGAAAGCGCCCGTCCCTTACAGGCACTTCCCGTCGAAGAGGCTTTGGAGAGAGAATTTGACCAAGCTGTGATTCTATGCCGAGAGACTATACAGTGCTTAGCTTGGGGTGAGGCCTTGGAGACCCTACGAACTTGGGAATTTACCGGGCGAGTACGACGTGGGTATTTTATAGAGGGGTTATCAGGGGCGCAATTCATTCGAGACAGCGACTTTGCTTCCGTTCAGTTGAAGCTGGAGCAACCCCGGAACGAGCTTGTTTGGTTATCAGCGGCAGACCCGGCTCAACTCTGGGGCAAAAAGCTGACACACCTAAGCGGCAGTAACTTCACCCGCTTACCAGGAACAGTGGTGGCCTTGAAAGCAGGCGTCGTGGTGGCACTCTTTGAGCAGAAGGGGCAAGTATTACGCTCCTTTGACGACCGGTATCTGGAGGAAGCCCTCCGTGTCTTTGTTTCCGAGTACAACCAAAGGCGGTTATTTTCCAGCGTAAAGCGGCTAGCACTCAAGCAATACCCCGAAGCAGCGGAAGAGGCTTTAGTAAAGGCTGGGTTTTCAAAACAAGGGGATAGTTATTTGTTTTATCAGAACTATTTATAATGGGTCTTTCTAAAACCGTGGGGGGACGATATAAATCCCATGAAAATTTTGAAAGATCCTTTATAAATCAACTCTAATCGAATAAAAATCCGGCCTTGGCCAAAAGGAGGAATCATATGAGAATCGTATTACAGCGCGTCAACAGCGCTTCTGTTACAGTAGATGGAAGCGTGGTGGGAAGCATAGGCAGGGGCTATCTGGCATTGCTTGGGGTGTCCGACACGGATACCCAGGAGCAGGCCGATAAACTAGCGGACAAGCTAAGCAAGCTGCGGATTTTCCCATATGAAAACGATAAAACAAACCTGTCCATCCAGGATATCGATGGGGAGATTTTGATCATCTCCCAATTTACCCTCTATGCCGACTGTCGAAAAGGAAACCGCCCCAGCTTTGTCAAAGCTGGAAGCCCGGCACTGGCAGAGGAATTGTATGAGTACTTTATAAACTGCTGCGAGGGAAAATTTCGAAAGGTTGCTCATGGGATATTTGGTGCAGATATGAAGGTGGAACTGATCAATGATGGGCCCTTTACTGTGATTTTGGAGAATGATCGATGAACCTTTTTGACTTACCCGATTTGCCCCTTTCGGAAGAACTCACCACAATTTTGGCTGAAAGCGAGAACATTCGTATTGAGCGCATCATCAGCACAGGCCAAAGCTCAGGCTGGTATGACCAAGATGAGAACGAATTTGTAGTACTTCTGCAAGGAAAAGCAACACTAGAATTTGACAATGGTGAAAGCATAGAGCTTGCTGCCGGTGACACGCTGAGCATAGAACCGCACAAGCGGCACAGGGTAAGCTATACAAGTGCAGAGCCGCCCTGCGTGTGGCTCTGCGTATTTTGGAGGTAGACATGCGGCTTTTTATTGCCATCAATTTTGAGGATGCGATAAAGGAATACTTGAAGTCCGTGCAGGCTAGGGTGAAAAACATCAGCACGGGTGGTAACTTCTCCAGAGAGGAGAATTTACACTTAACGCTTGTTTTCCTTGGTGAGGTTTCGCCCATGAATGTCAAGCAAATTGAGCAAGCGATGGACGAAATCAAAGCCTCGGCTTTCGCTTTGACATTGAGCGGTGTCGGACGCTTCAAGCAGGAGAGCGGTGACCTGCTTTGGGTTGGCGTTAAGCCTAATGACAGCCTTAGCGACATATATGATCAGCTCCGTCTATCGCTGAAGAACCGCGGCTTTAGCCTAGAAAGCCGTGCTTATACGCCTCACTTGACCCTGGCGAGAGAGCTGCGGTTGACGGATGATTTAAAGTCAGTCTCTGTGCAGGATCAAAGCACGCTGGTAAGCAAAGTTAGTCTTATGAAATCAGAACGGCTTGGCGGAAAGCTTGTGTATACTGAAATTTATGCTAAGAGGCTCGTTTAATGATGAGGAACTTGTAACAATGCGGCAAACAGTATCAAAAGAAAAAGGCCAACAACAGCCTGAGAGGGCTGCTTGTTGGCCTTTTAATATTATGCAATTAATATGTGTGGCAGCGATACTTAACGAAACGAATCAAGAATAATGACACAATAGATAATGACAAAATAGGCTCAAAATCTTTAATGCTCACTTGTGGATGTCCCACTCCGCCTTAAAAGCTTCAATCAGCTCATAGCGCTTTTTCATTTCAATCTTATCCTGTTCGCTTAAGGGCAGGAAGGGCAGGCGCACGGAACCAATGTCCAGGCCCCGCAGTCTTAATATTTCCTTTGCACCGGCATAGATATTTCTGGTGGCTGCGAAGGCTTCGATGCACTCGTTAATAAAGCTTTGGATTTTTTGAGCTCTTTCAAGCTGGCCTTCGATGTAGCTTTTTTCCAGCGCTAGGAACAGCTCTGGCATTGCTCCGTAAGTACCGCCGATCCCGGCTTCTGCGCCCGCCATGCGTCCCGAAAGGTACTGCTCATCCGGGCCGTTGAATACAATGAAGTTTTCGCCCCCCGCACGCTTGAACTGCTGCGTCTGGTAGCAACTCATGGAGGAGTTTTTGACACCGATCACCTTGGGGTTTTGAATCATACGTTTCAGCAGATTCAGGGAAAGATCATAGCCGGTCAGCTGGGGGATATTGTAGATAATGAAGGGCAAGGGGGTTTCGTCGATGATGGAAGTCCAGTGCGCATGGATGGAGTCCTCAGAAAGCCGGTAATAAACGCTTGGAACAGCAGACAATGCATGAGCCCCACAGTGCTCTGCGTGCTTTGCCAGAGCGATGCTCTCCCGTGTAGAGGCTGCACCTACATGGACAATGATGGTCATGTCGTCTTTGAATTCTCGAATCACAGCCTCCTGAATGCTTTTTCGTTCCTCGACTGAGAGTAAAAATCCCTCTCCTGAGCTACCATTGACATATAAACCCTTTACACCACAGTTCTTAAAAAATCTGGCCTCCTCAATAGCCTTTTCAATGCTGATGTCGCCTTTATCCGTATAAGGTGCATAAAAGGCAATGAAAACACCCTTAAACATATTTAAATCAAACAAATGCTTTCCTCCTTATTTAATTAATAATCTGTCTTATCGTGCTGGAAATACGTCTTGCCATACGGTAGAAGCCCAAATCGTTGGGGTGAACGGTATCTACCGTACACAGCTCTCGGCTATGGGAACCGAATAAACTCTCGCCATCAATAAAGTATACATTTTTATCATTATCGGCAATGGCCTTCTCATAGGTATTATGAATAATGGCACGCCTTCTTGTGTTGATCTCTACATTCTTTTCGAAGTTCGGCAAGGAAATCAAAACAATGGGCAGCAGAGGCTTTTTCTCCCGAATCCGTTTAAAGAAGTTCTCGTGCGTATCCTGTAAATGTTCCGGGCTGGGTGCATTGTGGTCGTAATCAATCACCAGCAGACTAGCGTCAAGCTCACGGAGAATATCTGCCATTTCGGGCTCACCCTTTGCACTTCCGCTGAACCCAAAGTTTAAAACCGGTGCATCAAACCAACGGGACAGCATATTGACATAGGAGTTTCCGCTTCTGGAAGCACAACCGCCTTGCGTGATGGAAGAGCCATAAAAAACAAAGGGCTTTTCGATTGTAAAAGGGCTGGGAGCTAAGAGTGCAGCGCCCTCGTCGATGCCGATTTCAACCTCGTTCACCCCATTATAGAGGGGGAAGTAAACTGTCCATTCCCGTAGTTTTCTTTCTGCTCCGTCCAGGATCCTGGATTCAAAGGAGGCAGTACCTTCCGGCGGCATAGCAATGGCATGAAAGGTTTTGTTGCAGCCAGAACCCAGGTAAAAATCCAACCCAGAATGGCCAGAGCTTGGCATATGTGGCATATGATGTACCTTCGCCAGTTGACAGCGGAGGGACAAGCTGCCTGAATCTGTCTTAAAACGGAGAATCCCCCCGGATGTATTGGTTCCAAGCCAAGAAATCCCTTCATTAAAACTGTTGAGTTTATCCTTCGGCAGGCGATAATAGAGGCCCTCTTGAGCAAGCCAATGAAAGCCTGTGGTGACAAAGGGCTCGTTCTTACTATTGAAATAGTTCATACGTTTCCTCCAGCTTCGTAGACTCAGTTTCTAAAACAGTTTCTATACTGAGTATAGTCAAGTTAGGTAAAAGCTTTCAAAAATATTTTGAATGTCCTTAGTGTTTTCCTCATACGCTTCATAAAAAACGCCAATACTTCCGTCCGGTAGAACACTCAGACAGGAATACATAAAGCTTCCGTCCGTAAGGTCTTTGATGGGAGTCCAGCTTTTCCCCTCATCCCGACTTAAAAGGACTTTGCCCTTGATCCGAGCTTGTTGGTCAAGGGGACCCGAAAAGAGCAAGGTATTGCCCTCAACCCTGTCTTGACCTTCACCTTCACCACGAGATTCACCCAAGCAGGGAACAGAAATCACCGAAAATTGGCAAATGGGATTCAGCAAAAATTCATCAAAGCAGACCTCTCCGAAGCTTTCGCCTCCGTCCTCACTTATGGCATAGACGACTTTTCTTTCCGTTGCATGATTTCGCATGTAGAGCTTAAGTGCACCGTTTGAAAGCTCCACCACTTGTGCCTCCGTCAATTGGGCTTCTTCTAGGCTGAGGCTTTTCGAATCCAGGCTTTGCCCCTTAAACACCCTGCCGTCGTTGGGAGATTTCCCTCTTTGCCAAGTCTTTCCGTGGTCATCACTGTAAATCAAGCAGCAGGACAACATGGGATGACTAGCATTGGTATGATTGGAATAGTAAATAGGGAACACAAGCCTACCCTTATGCTTGCCGCTTTTCAACTGTATCCCCACACCTGGACCCGCTCCGATGAAACGCATCCACTCTTCCTTGATCTGTACATTCAAATCAATAGGCTTGCTCCAGCTTAGACCATCGTCCTCACTGCATATCGCTTGGAGAAAAGAAGTTCTGGCCTCAAGCAACGGGCCTTTGTTCAAGAAAAGATTGCCCACAGACTTGCCGTTCTGAAGCAACTCGCCATTCTCCAGAACGATATAGTCCGTTTCCTCTCCATTTCGGTACACACGGCCCTTGCTTCTATAAACCGCTTGTGCCGCAGTGTCTATACTTCCCCCCGAAGCTTCGCCAGTATCAGGTTCTTCAAATCTCAACTCATACTCATTTCTATCAGGATCATAGAGCAGCTTGTTTCCGTTTTCATTAAAGCCCACACCTGGATGGGAATTCCACAGGCCAATGCCTCCGGGTGTATGGCAGTAGATCATCCAGATGGTGTCTGTATCGCTATCATAAAGCATGGCCGGATCGATAGCTGCGGCGCCTTCCTTGCGCCCCTGCCCGGGATAATCCACAATGACCTCAATCTCACTCCAGGTTTTGCCACAATCCGAACTCCTTCGAATGGCCTTGTCAATATTGTTTGGGTTGTCCCCGTCCGCATCCACCCGTGCGTCAATGGCTGCAATCAAGGTGCCCTTGGCCGTGGTTAATAGGGAAGGGATTCTATAGTTAAAACACCCATTCATACCCTTTTCGAACAAAATATGCTTTTCTATACTTTTCATTCTTCACCTCGTTCAAACTCTTTTATGACCTGCTGATAAAAATTATTTGCCATAATGTACTGCCCTTCTGCATCCGGGTGCAGGGCATCGGAGTGATTTTCAATGTCTTCTTTGGTGTACAGCTTCAGTCCGTCCAGATAACGAACAGTACTGTAACCCAAGCGATTAAACTTATGTACCACAGATTCAAGCACAGCCCGCATTTCCGGCAGCGTGTAGCCGCAATCATTTCTGCTGTACTCCATGTCCCTGAATTTACAGTATATAGGAGAAATAATATAAATCGGCGTATTCGGGTGCTTTTCCAAAATGTTCATCAGAAGACCAATCACACAAGGTTCAAAGGTTCTGTCACTTAAAGCGCCCAAGTGTAGGTTGATTCCGATTTTTAGCGTAATCAAATCCGCTTCCAACTCACCAATCATCAGACCCACCATGGGATCCAACATACACTGCCCCCGATAACCCAGGCTGGTCAAATGTAAATTTGCTCTCTGGGCAACAAGGGCATTCCAAGTGCTAGCTGGGCCTTCTGCCTGTACAGAGTGGCTGATGGAGCTTCCGTAATGAACCCATCTTTTTTGCCGGATTCCATTTTCACAGGCACTCAGCTTTCGAATGCTTGCGCCCTCATCAATACCCAGGGCTTCCAAGCGAAAAGGAAAGCAGTTGTCCAGCCAGATGACCACATCCTTGGCACCCTCGGGTAAGGGATTTAAGGGATAGAAGCCTCCTTCAAGCGCATAGGGGAGATCCTGATGCTTGACTCCGTTTACAAAAACCTCCAGGAAGGGATTGCGTCCCTGATGTAATTTTTCAGGTCTCCCACCTATGTCATGAAGTCTCAGGCTGATGTTGACCGCATCCGTATGAAAACAAAGTCTTACTCCGGCGGGCAACCTAGCCACATCTTCTGTGAGAACCGGGAAAAGCTCATATCTTGAAAAATCAATGCGCCAAGGCTGGCTGTAGCCGTTTTGCTCCACAGAGATAGCTCCTTCATAGGAAAAAACGCCGTCCTCATAAATATAGTTCTTCATCTTAACCTCCAAGGTAGAAAACAAGGCTCAACTAAAGCCCAAAGGCCCTTCTGTCCAGATCTGTTAAGGTAAAGCGACTCGTCCGAACGTAACACTCTTCTGGCTTTGCCCTGTCCCAGTGACCGTAGGTCGTGGCCACAAAAGTTTCATTTTCGGTGAGTACCAACCCAGCATATCCGCAATCACCGCCTCGCTTCAAGCTGAAGTCTTCTCCAAGCCGTACAGTATAATCGCCTTCTTTTCCTTTTCGTAAATCCTCATAGCAGCCCACCCAAGCAATGAAGTTTCCGGCTAGCCATTTTGTATCATCATGCACATTTCGGATAATGTCTCTGAAGGTGATTACCAGGCGTGACTGATCCTTTGTATAACAGGCTTTGTGCCGCTCTCCCATCAGCGTGCGGGGCAATTCCTTGGGGCAGCTCCAGGTTTCCCCTTCATCGGTGGAAAAGGCGATCATTGCGTTATGCATTTTTCGTTGAGCTCTAGCCAATAGGGCAAGCTCCTGTCCGTCTGGGGAACGCACAATCTCAATTTCACAGAGCTGGGCTTCCTTTTCAATGGCATCATGTTCCGCAAGCAGCCTTTCCGGCCTTGACCAGCTTTCCTTTCCATCTGCATCCAAAGTCAAAAAGGTCTTCCAGTTATTGTATTCCCGATCATGGAATATTCCCATCCAACGCTCACTGCCATCCTTGTCTTTCAGTTTTGTCAAGCTTGCATGAGCAACGATAGAAACAGTTCCGATATCGTCATAAAAGCTTTTCATCTCAGTAAAAGTTTTGCAGTTATCATAGGACCAAGCCGTGCGAAAGCCACCTTCTCCATAGGGGTTTCCGCTGACCAGCAGCACACTGAGAGGATGATTTTTGGATTCAATCCTGTAGACCGTTGGCGTTTCCATGCTGGTTTTAAAGCTCTCTGGAAGAGGCAGTCTTTTTGACCAGCTCCTCCCTTCGTCATTGCTAGTCTTGAACAGAATTTCTCCTTTTCCGTGCCCCTTGGGATAAAAGGTGCATAGGGTTCCGTCATCCAAAAGGATACTGTCCGGGTGCCCCAAATACACACCTTCCTCCCTGTCAGTAACAGAATGATAGCCTTCAAGTCCTGCAATATTCACATGGGGGATGTGACTTTTGTAGAGTAATGAATCCCTTTGTTCTTTCACCTTGACCTCCTTTATTTTGGTAAAAATATGGGGAAGTGCCGAGACACCTCCCCATACACATACTGCTTTTGGCAGTTTAGATTCACCATACATTGGCGTGGAATTTAGACTACTTAGAAAACTCCTTAATAATTTCAACTACCGGAGCAACCTTATTGAGTTCATCCATCATATCCTTGTAGCCCATACGGTTTAATTCAGCGATATAAGCATCCCAAGTTGCGTCTACGTCCTTATTCCCCAGAACGCATTCGGAGCGGTACGTTTCCACATATGGATTGATATCGACATTGGCCTTGCTGGCTAAAGCGGTGTAATTGGTTTCTCTCTTAATGTCTTCCTTATACGGAGGCTCCTGCATAGACATCCAGGATCCATTGGCTTCCTTTGCCCAGTATTTCAAGCCTGCCTCGAATAAAGGCTCGTAAGAAATCCACTTTGTAACTTCTGCATCCTGTCCGAACTGTGAAAAGGCCCAAGTTCCTTTTTCACCAGAAGGAAGTACGTTGAGTTGCTTCGGCTTGCCATTTTCCCATTCCCAGTCAATACCTTCTTCTCCAAAGAACAAGGAAGCTCTATCCTTACCAAAGAGGGTATACTCTGCAAATTCAAGAATTCTGATAAGCTTGCCTTCATCCTTAATCTTGGCGTTGATATAGAAGGTACCATAAGCTGGAGAAGAGTTTACTCTTGCTCTTACCTTGCCGCCTTCAGGTCTAAGACCAGGGGTCAAAAGGATTTTTACATCCGGAACTTTTTGAAGCAGGGTCAGAGGAGGACGCTCAATGGCCCAGGTTTGCAGGGAGTTGGTGGAGGTAATCCAATATCCAGCTTCCTCTTTGTTCACGCGCTCCCAAGAAAGGTTGCGGACATTCTGGAAAGCCTGTGGGTCTAAAAGACCATCTTTATACATCTTTGCTAAGTACTTTAAATATTCCTTATAACCGGGGGTTGCATAGAACTGCTCGCCTCTGCCATTCACTTCATTGACACCCGTTGAGAAGCCGAAGCCGGTCATGATCGCGGTTTGAGCCAGGTTTGGAATGTTCATGCCTACTGTGTCTGCCTTGCCGGTCTTATTGGGATCATTCTTAACGAACTTTTCCATAATCTCTGTATATTTATCTACAGCGATTCCGTCTTCTGCGACAAAAAGGTTTTCATGAACCTGCTCGACCTTCACGCCAAGGTTTATGCCCAAGTTTTCAATCCAGTCGTAACGGTAGTAATCATTGGGGAGGTAGTAATCTACGAACTGAAAGGTTACACCCGTCAGATAGTTAAAGACACTTTTATCTTTGGGGTTTAAGGTTGCCGCATAGAGAACGGGGTATTGGTCGTAATTCTTGATGTAGGAGGGCGCATATTTTTTGACCAGATCCACAGGGATGGTGCGTGCAAGCTCCTGCTCATACATGTAGCTGACGTCTTTTCCGATCCAACCGCAGTCTGGCATTTCTCCGGAGGCCAACATTACATTCAAGGCCTCAGTGGTATCTGCCTTCTTAAATTCCACCTCAACATTCAAGGCTTCATTGACAAGCTTTTCGGAAGGATTACCCGGTTTGTACTCAATAGACCACATGCCGGTGTAAGAAATTTTGTATTTCTTATCAGGCTCGGCAAGCTGAACCCCTCTGGGTGAAAGACCGCCGGAGGGCGCAGTAGAAGCAGAAACAGATGGAGAAGAGGACGCTGGCGTACTGGAGGCGGATGGTGACTTTGTTTCGTTGCAGCTCGTAAGCCCTACCATCATCAAAATAGCTAAGCAGGCTGCAGACACTTTTTTAAACCTTTTCATAAAATTACTCCTTTCATTTTTTGATTTATAATAAGGATTACCCCTTTACAGCTCCAACCATGATGCCTTTCACAAAATACTTTTGGATAAAAGGATAAACCATTACTATTGGTAAGATAACCAGGACGGTGGTAGCGGCTTTAACTGTGTCCGGGTTCATATTGATGGCCCCTGCCATCATGTCTGCCTCATAGGCTGTATCAGGGGTCCGCAGAAGGGTAGTCATCAGTCGTCTAAGCAGATACTGTAAGGTCAAAAGGTTCTCGGCGTTTCGGTTATAGAGCATATTGTCAAACCAGGAGTTCCACTGGCCAACCATTTGCCAAAGAGCAACCGTTGCAAGCACAGGCTTTGAAAGCGGAATCAGAATCTGGAAGAAAATTCTTAGCTCCGAAGCACCGTCTATGCTGGCTGCTTCTTCCATAGCGCTGTCGATGGAATAGAGAAAGTTTCTGATAATAATGGTATCGAAGATGCTGAAAGCGGAGGGAATAATATAAACCAGGAAATTATTTAGTAGTCCTAAGTTCTTTATATTAATATACGTAGGAATCATACCACCAGAGAAAAACATTGGAACGATCAAAAAGGTCATGATCACCTTACGAAAGGGCATATCGCTTTTGGAAAGAGCGAAAGCAGCCATGCAGCAAATCAAAAGATGGAGAATCGTGCCCAAAACCGTTCTGGAAACAGAGATAAAAAACGCACCCAAAAACTGAGCATCCTTGAAGCAATATTTATAGGCATCCAGAGTGGGGACAGGTGGAAAGAAATTAATCCCCATGTATGAAATATCAATCGGCCGGGAGAGGGAGCGCACGATCATATCCCAAAAGGGTAGAAGAATGGTAATACAAAATAGTATCATGAAAATAGCATTGCAGGTATCAAAAATATTGCTGCTCAGAGAAGCTTTGATTTTATTTTTCTTAGACATTTCAATCCCCCTTAAATGACACGATAATCCGGATTAGCCTTACGCGCAAGCCAGTTGCTGGAAAGTACAAGCATCAGTCCGACAACATTCTGGGCCAATCCAATCGCAGTGGTAACATCATATCTTGCTTCAACCAATCCTAAACGGTAAACATAAGTGGAAATAACATCCGCAACCGGATAAGTTGAGGGTGTGTACAGATTGAAAATCGGATCAAAGCCTACGCTGATTAAGGAGCTGACTCGAAGGATCAAAAGTGTGGAAATGGTAGGCGCCAGAGCCGGGAGGGTAATGTAAAGAACACGATGGAAACGGTTCGCACCGTCGATGGTGGCCGACTCATATAAGCCAGGATCAATTCCGGCAATGGTGGACAGGTAGATTACGATACTATAGCCTGTGGTCTTCCAAAGGTTTGTGATCAAGTACATCGGTATGAAGGCGTATTGCTCAACGACGAAGTAAATCGGCTTATTAATCAGACCAAGCTTCATCAGGATGGCGTTTACGATTCCGTTAGAGGGAGATAAAATCTGATAAACGAAAGCGCCGACAACAACCCAGGACAGAAAATGCGGCAAATATGTAATGGTTTGAACCACCTTTTTGAAGGGCAGGTTCATAATTTCGTTCACGAGCAGGGCAAAGACGATGGTGAGGGGGAAGGAAGTAAGAAGGGTAAGAAAACTAATTTTGATGGTGTTGTAAAGCACCCTGTAAAAACCCGGATCTGAAAACACATACTTAAAATGCTTAAGGCCGACCCATTGGCTCCCTATAATTCCTCTTGCCATCTTGAAATCTTTGAATGCGATCACTATGCCATACATAGGGGCATAGCTGAAAACCGCAACCAAAATGATAGCCGGAATCAAGAAAAGGTAATAAGGAACATGTCTTTTTACACTTCTTGCAAGGGCTGAGTTGCTTTTCCTTTTTGTTTGCATAAAATCCTCCTTTTACGGCCTAAGCCTATAATGAAAAAAATTTCTTTTTTGATTATGTTAAAAAAGTTAGACAATATAATGACGATATCTTACAATAAAAAACATAGAGTATTAAAATATTATGCATAAAAAATAAAAAAATACTAACTAATTTTTAGAGTTAATGTCTTGCTAAATGACCAATTATTTAAAAAGAAGTATATCATCCGTGAAAATATTTTTCAATATCCATTTTAAACAAAAAAATATATTTTTTATAGTGATAATGAATGAAAACTTTTTCCATTATTTTTTTAGGGGAAAGTAGCTCGGTTGAAAGTTTTTTTATTTGCAGATATAATGAAATGCAAATGAGAAAAGGCATAGAGATTAAATGCCGAAGAGCATTCAGGGAATTGGAATTCCTTAAAGGAGAGTTGAAGATGAATAATGCAGATGTACTGAGTTATATGACGAATCAATATAACAGCCTTACTAAGATGTCTAAAAAGGTCGCTGACTATATTTTTGCGAACAAGGTTGAAACACAGTTCATGTCCATCACAACCTTGGCTGAGGAGTGTGGCGTTGCTGAATCTACTGTGTTTCGGTTTTGCCGGGCCATGGGCTTTGACGGCTATAATGCTTTTAAGCTTGCCCTTGCAAAGTCCAGTGCGGCCAGCGTGAACGGCAGCGAATACAGCCAGTTTACAAAAATTTTGCCGGGGGACAGTATTCTTGAGCTGTGCAAGAAGCTTTACACGGTTAATGTAGGTGCCTTGCACCAGACGCTGGAGCTTTTTGACGAAAGCGAAATTATAGAGACGGTCGAAATCCTTAACGCCGCAAGGAACATTTACTGCTTTGGACAGGGCGGAGGGCTTGTTATGGCTATGGAGCTTTGGGCGCGGTTCGTTACGGTCATCCCCAATATTCATTGTATTATGGACTCCCACTTTCAGGCTATGTCCGCCTCCATCCTTGGCGAAGAGGATGTGATCGTCTACTTGTCCTACTCTGGCGCCGTCAAGGAAATGATTGATACGCTCAAGCTTGCCAGCGAAAGAAAGGTGAAGGTTATCCTAATTACCCACTTTAAAAAATCACCCGGTGCCGCTTATGCCAACGTGACGTTGCTTTGCGGATCGAAGGAAGGGCCCCTTCAATCTGGCTCCATCGCTGCCAAAATGGCAATTTTATTTATCATTGATGTCCTCTTCAATGAATACTGCAGAAAAAACGGAGTGCGTTGCAGTGAAAACCTTGATATCACTGCCAATGCGATTGCGAAAAAGCTGCTTTAACAATAAAAAAGTGACAACCATTCTGCGTGGTTGTCACTTTTTTATTATATTCCAAATCCATCAACCCTTATATTGAGTGCTTCACCTTCTCTGAACTGCTCAACCTGTACCGTGACAGTTTGACCGGGCATGATATTCAAATAGTTCTGACTAAAGCTCAGCCAGTTTGTTTCCTCCATTGCAAGGGGTTCTGGTAGATCATTATTGTCGGACAGAAACAAGTAAAACGCGGCTGTTTTTCCCAGATTCGTTAAGCTTATTTCGTTGTCTTGCACCCTACAGTTTATTTCCGTTTTGGGTAAGTTCAATAAGGGTTTATAGTCTTTGGCTACTGTAAATAAATATTCATTGCTGGCGATAGTGCAGAAGTCATCTATAAGCTCTAGTTGTAACAGACAAAGGGGATACTCAAGATTTTCCGCTGGCACCTCAAAGCTCAGAATCTTTTCACTACTATGCTCTTTAAGATCGACAGAAAGCTCTTGCCTAAGAATTTCATTTCCATAGATGTCCAAGACCTTGATTCGAGCCATTTTGTCATTGGCCTCTCTGTCGCTTACCTTTCTGCTATTTACATTTCTATCACTTGCGTTTCTATCTCTCGTATTTCTATCACTTGCATTTCTATCACTTGCATTTCTATCACGCGCATTTTTACTACTTGTATTGCTGTCATTTACCGCTCTGTCATCTGTTTGTATTTCATCAAGTCCCAAAGTGTCCGCTAGCTTCGAGCCTACGGTAACAAACACATCTACTTTCCTGTCTTTTGCTAACGAAGCTGACTGAAAGGAAGCCGAAATGAGTATCGGCGAGTAGGCCTGCTTCACACCATAATAAGCCGGCTTTGGGTTGGCATGATAATCCAGAGAGGACGTGCAGAAGTTATTCGGGAAAGGCTCATTAAACTGCCAGGGAAAGGAGCCACTGTTGTTATAGGCTCTTCTTCGGTTCGCTTCCACAGCATATTTTAAGCCTTCATATTGCATGTATTGGCTTGCTTTTATCAACTCCTCAATACTAAGAGGGCCTCCCCCAAAGCTTTCTACCACCAAGGGTTCATTGTTCCACCATGCCCCTCTATGGAAGTAGACCTCATTGTCTTTGCTTGCTGGAAGAAGCTTATCCGCTGCTGTATATTTTTTAAGCACTTGCACATTGGTCATGCCCTCAACGCCAAACTCGGAATGAAGCAAAGAAGTACCCATATTATAAAGTCTGTACTGCTCTCGTATCCCCTGATGTTCCCAAGGTCCGTGAACATCCTGCAAACGTTGGGGATCTTTTTCTATATTCTCAATGGAATTTGAGAAGACGCCTCCGGAAGGAGAAGTTGGGAGCCAAGGTCGATTGTCTAGCGCCTCTACCTTTTGCTTTAGCATAGAAAGCAAGGTATCTGAGTTGTTTAAGGGCATACCTTCTTGGTCTTGCAGCTCGTTTCCACCACACCATAGAGCAAGAGCCGTTTCATTCCTTCTTTTCTTAATGATGATTTCCGCCTGATGGCTCATTAAGTCAAAGTACGCCTGGTCTTTCGGCGTATCGTTATCTATGCCTGAGCTAGACTGTATGAACTCCTGCCAGATCAGAATACCATTTTCCGCGCAGATACGGTAAAAGCTTTCCTTCTCAATGAGCCCGCCGCCCCAAACCCGAAACAGATTTACATGTGCCTCTTTCGCAAGCTGAATTAAACGTTTCAGTTTGTTGGGCCTTTCAACCCCATAGGATAAATCCATGGGTACCCAGTTGTACCCCTTCATATAAACTTTAACTTGGTTTACATGCAGCACAAAGGGCGGGACATCACTTGCCGCATTGTCATTGGGCAAGAACTCAATTTTTCTGATTCCATAGCATATCGTTTTTGTGTACAAGGCATTTGTAGCGGAACTGTGTTCCAAGATTCTGACAGTAAGCTTATACTCAAAGGGTTCACCGTATCCATTGGGCCACCAAAGCCTCGGATTATGGATGCTGATTTCACCCTGGGCGCTATTGTTTTGAACCGGAAAAGCCACGCTGGTACCTGGCTCTGTTAAAACTTCCAGCACAGTTCCACCAGTAAGCTTTGCCTCAACCAAAAGCTTAGCCTCACTTAAATCCTCTGAAAGCTCTGCCCTAATCCAAAGTTCTTCGAGCAGTTCCTCTGCCACCTCTATGTAAACTTCATCCCAAATCCCCTGATGAATCAGTCTTGGGCAGAAATCCCACCAATAGGTCATGCGTGACTTATGGGTCTTTACTAGGCTGGTCTTTCCAACCTGGGCCTGCTCTTGGGGGGCGGCTTCAATCACTACGGCAAGCAAGTTTTCCTCACCATACTTTACAAGCTCTGTAATGTTTTTGGTAAAGGGAATAAACATGCCTTCAAAACGCCCAATACAGTCGCCGTTTAAAAAAACGTCGCCGCTGTAGTCAATCCCTTCAAAGGTCAGTATAAGCTTCTTTCCTAAAAAACCAGCGGGTAGGACAAAGTTCTTTTTATAAACCCAGGTTCTTGCAGATATCCATTCACAAAGCTTGCTTTGACAGTCATAGTAAGGGCTTGGGACTGCACCGATTTTTAGCAAGTCCTGTAAGACAGAGCCGGGTATGGTGCCTTTGTTCCACCATCTCGTATCGCGGTTAACCGGCTTTACTGAGTCTCTCCAAACCCAGTCCAAGCCTACAAATTCTTTAAAAAGCCAATCCGATCCATTCAGTGAATATTTGATCATATTCGTCCTTTCTTGTCCAGCCGCCCACAAGCTCAAAACGCCCCTCTTTGACTCTTTCCAAAATGGCTTTAAAAAGCTCTGGGCAATTTTCTTCCACAAAGCGCAAGAAATAAGAAGAGCTTGCTGTAAAAAATAAAGTCATCAAATTCATTCATTCTATCTAAAGCTGAAAGAAATGTAGCCTTAACCTCCTGTAAGCCCTCCTCCTTTCTCCAGAACCACACAGGGTCTATATGAGAATTGCCTATCATATGCAGTGCAATGTGTTTGCTGATAAGAACACCTCCTATTCATAGACTCCATATTGTTGCCACAGCTTATGCATATATTCATACCGTTCCAAATCCAGCCCAGTATAAACGCAATTCGAAGTCGAAAAAATATAGCCCTTCCCGTCACTCATTCCATCTCGCAAGGAGCGCATTACATCCTGCTCAACCTCTTCCAGGCTTCCTGTCTGTAGAAGTCCACAGTTCACATTTCCTATGAGGCAAACCTTATCACCATAATGCTCCTTTATGTACTTTAAGTCTACGCCTCCTTGCGGATCAAGGGAATGCAGAGCGTCTGGTTTACATTCTAGCATCGCATCAAGGATAGGCATGATGTTGCCATCTGTATGCTTGATCGCAAAAAAATGGTGCCTGTGGCATTGGTCAATGAGTTCCTTTAGATAGGGAGTAATAAATTCCGCAAAAAGCTCATCAGAAAAGAAGGGATTCGTGTTAAAGCAGTAGTCAGAGCAAAGCGCATAGCAATCCAACAAACCTTTATGGTAAGAGGTTTTAATAATTCTTTCAACAGCACGATCTAACCTACGCTTCGCTTCTTCATGCAGCTTTTCTTTTTCGTGATAAAGACGATAGGAAAACTCCATCATCTCGTCCCCATCCGGTATCGAAAAGGTAGTGTCCCCATGTATCATGACAAAGTACTCGTCTCCGCTTTTTTCTCGCAGTAGGGTCAGTGCCTCGACGATGCTATTAAAATCAGAGGGGTTGGGGTGAAGGAAGATTGCACTGTGCTTATACTTTTCGGCTACAGCAATGTGCGTATCAATCACACTGTTTAGATGCAAGCTTTTTTCCTTTGCAGACATCTGCCCCCATTGATAGAAGTTTAACTGGGAGGGGTGAACCCTTCCAAAGGCCTCCATGGTCAGGAAAAATTCCAGCTCAAAATGCGGAACCCTTCCACCAATCTTTTCAAGCTTCAGGGTCTTACTCATTCTCTCTCTTTCGGTCATTTTATTTCCTCCTTTTCCAAAATCTTATTCACTGCACTGATAATCGCCTTCAAAGACGACTTACTAATGGAGCCGGAGACCCCTGCGCCGAAATAGAACTTACCCTTATACGAAAGCTGCATGTAGGTAATGGCTCGGGAACGGGTACCATATTCGAGAGAGTGCTCACTATAATTTACGATCTCAAACTGAAGCTGAAACGCATTAAAGAGTGCATTACAGAAACCATCAATCAGACCGTTACCTTCGCCGCTGACGCTGATTTCCTTGCCGTGATCCAGAAGAGTTGCCGTCACCTTGCTTTGAGCCTGCTGACCATTTCCATTGCCTCCATTGGAATGCTCGTCATAGGTCAAAAGGCCGAGGGGGCTTTCCAGGTTAATATAGGTTCGCTTAAACAAGTCATAAATATCCTGCGGAGTAAGCTCCTGGCTTTTGCTGTCGGATTCCTTTGTTACATAGAGGCTAAAATCAAACTGCATGGCCTTGGGAACAATGACACCAAAATTTTGCTCCAGGATATAGGCGACACCGCCCTTTCCAGACTGGCTATTAATCCGGATAATAGGCGCATAACTTCTGCCCACATCCATCGGATCTATGGGAAGGTAGGGAACCTCCCAGAAAGCCTCTTTCTCTTTCATCTTAGCCAAGCCCTTATTGATGGCATCCTGATGGGAGCCTGAGAAAGCCGTATAGACCAACTCTCCGGCATAGGGGTGGCGCTTATGGACATTCATTCTGGTCAAGGTTTCATAAACGGAAATCACACGGTCAATCTGGGAGAAGTCCAAGCCCATATCAATGCCCTGGGAATACAGGTTCATAGCAATGGTCAAGATATCGGCGTTACCCGTCCGCTCGCCATTCCCGAAAAGAGTCCCCTCCACCCGGTCTGCACCAGCCAGGAGACCAAGTTCCGTACCAGCCACGGCAGTACCCCGGTCATTATGGGCATGAAGGCTCACGATGACATTTTCCCGACCGTTCAGGTGGTCGCAGACATACTCAATCTGGTCGGCATAGACATTGGGGGTAGACATTTCGACCGTATTAGGAAGATTGATAATGACCTTTCTATCCTTGGTAGGTTGCCAGACATCCAGGACGGCATTACAGACCTCTACGGCATAATCCGGCTCGGTACCCGAAAAGCTTTCAGGGGAGTACTCAAAGATAAAGCGATCACGGCCATATTTTTTGGCCAACTCCAGGATCTGTTTAGCACCACTGACGGCCAGTTCTTTAATTTCCTCTTTAGATTTATTAAACACGACCTGTCTTTGCAAGGTGGAAGTAGAATTATACAAGTGGATGATCGCACGCTCAACGCCTTCCAGGGCCTCAAAGCTCCGCTTGATAATATGCTCTCTGGACTGCATAAGGACCTGAATATACACATCCTTTGGGATCAGGTTTCTTTCAATTAGGGCTCTAGTAAACTCAAACTCGGTATCGGAAGAGGCGGGGAAGCCCACTTCAATTTCCTTAAAGCCAGTTTGGACCAAGAACTCAAAAAACTTCAATTTCTGCTCAAAGGTCATAGGGACCTCCAAGGACTGATTACCGTCACGCAGGTCAACGCTACACCAAGCAGGAGCTTTGACGATCTGCTGGCTAGGCCAGCGGCGGTTGGGTCGATTCATAACAGGGAAAGCTTGATACTTACTACAATTCATAAAATCCTCCATTCTGCGGGGGGCCGCTAAAAGATTAAGACCACACCCCCATCCCTCTCTTTTCAAAAAAGCCGGACATGGGGGGTGATTTTGAATTTTGGGCAATAAAAAAGCACCCAGCCATATAGAGGCGAGGTGCTATCGCGGTACCACTCTAATTTTTCTATACTGATTTCATGGGTAGCCAAATGAAAGCGAAAAACAAAACAGCACGCATGGATGTATGCATGGAAAAACGCATACGTAGAGGCGAGCGATTTGCTTGCAGCTAGTAGACAGGCAATCAAAAAAGGCATGGAATCAAATTCGTATAGAACTCATTCATAGACACTTTGCAAAAGCAATCAATGTCCGACCTCTATATCGGGAGGCACCCGTCTTATCCTACTTCACAGTTCAGTAAGCCACTCCAAGGCGAGTTCGGCATTTGAAGGACACCATCTTACACCAAACGATGGCTCTCTGCGCTCCTTTTCCATACGTACTATTCCTTTTCACAGTGTTATCTGTATTGGTTCTAAGTTTCAGATAAAATAGCATACCTTTGCATGAGTGTCAAGCATTTTTCAAAGAATAATTTTAATCCGTCAGCGGTTGGTAACTGTCCATCGCTTCACGCAAAAATTCTGCTGCCCCCTCGCCAACATTCTTGACATAAAAATCTCGAAAGCGTTCGTCATCACAATACATCTGCACCAGGTTCGTATGTGTCTCCTTGGAGTACATGCCCTTCTCCCAGAAAAAACACAGCCATCGGCGGTGAAGGTCGCAGGCCTTTTGCGCCAGTTGCCCCTTCGGGTCGCCAGAGGCCATGGCCTCCTTAAGTGTTTGGTTTACCTCTGCCGAAAGCCGTTCCATTTCTGCATATTGCTCCTGTGTCATGTTTTTAAATTTGGCGTTGGAGGCATTCACCGTATCCTTACCATACCTCTTCCGAACCTCCTCACCATAGTTTGCTTCATTCTCGTCCATCATTTTTTGCTTGAAGCCTTCAAATTTTTCTCGATCTTGCATGATCAATTCCCCTTTCATACTCCGTATGGTCTTTTGTACATTTGAGATCAGCAACTCCAGTTGCTCTTTCTTTTGGGTAAGGGCTTCAAGATGATCATACAAAGCCCTTTCCCTGTCAAAGTCCTTGGCCGAGACAATGAATTGAATTTCATCAAGCCCAAACCCCAAGGCCCGATAAAACAAAATCTGCTGAAGCCGATCTACCTCCGGCTGCCCATAGATGCGATATTTCGATGCGTTCAACCGCGTGGGCTTCAATAGCCCAATCTCATCATAATACCGTAACGTTCTCTTGCTTACCCCTGCCAATTTTGACAGCTGATTGATACTGTATTCCATCCTTTTCACCTCACCTGATTCAGAATAAACGATGCCGTAACGTGAATGTCAATAGGAGCCACCAAAAAAATTCCCAAACCAATCCTATGCATTTCGGTCAAAAGACCAAATTATTTACCAAAAAATAAATTGCGAAACAAGCTACTTTTTAAAATTTTTTCCATAATATTGAAATCAAGTACCCTCAATGTTATAATGCCCAAAAAGTACAATAACCGTCATACCAAAACAAATAAACCAAACAAAACAAACACCAAACCCACCCATTCCCGGCTTTTTGAAAAGGGAAGGATGGGGGTGTGGAGGAAGGAAGGGAAGCAGATTGAGTAGAGTGATCGCCGTAGCCAACCAAAAAGGCGGCGTAGGAAAAACCACAACAGCAATCAATTTGTCAGCAAGCCTGGCGGTACTGGGAAAAAAAGTGCTGCTCATTGATAGCGACCCCCAGGGCAATGCCACCAGTGGCCTGGGCATTGATAAAAATAGCCTGGGCTTAACTTTTTATAATCTCCTTTTGAATGAGTGCTATATTGAGGAAATAATAAAGGAAACCTGCGTAAAAGATCTATTCCTTCTGCCTGCCAATATTAATTTGGCCGGTGCAGAAATCGAACTGATTTCAAGAGAAAAACGAGAATTTCTTTTGAAAAAAATTGTTAATAATTGTAAATACCTCTATGATTTCGTCCTCATTGATTGCCCCCCCTCTTTAAACCTGCTGACCCTTAATGCCCTCACAGCCGCAGATACCGTCCTGGTTCCCATCCAGTGTGAATATTATGCACTGGAAGGACTATCTCAGCTTTTACATACAATCGAACTTGTTAAAAAAGCCCTCAATAGTAGCTTAAAGCTAGAGGGCATCGTGTTTACTATGTTTGATTCCCGTACAAACTTGTCTATGCAGGTTGTGGAAGAGGTGAAAAAAAACTTGGCGAAAAACGTTTACAGAAGCATTATACCGCGTAACGTGCGCTTAAGCGAAGCTCCAAGCCATGGTTTGCCGGTTATAAAATATGATGCCCGCTCTAAGGGTGCAGAAAGTTATTTGCTTTTGGCAGAGGAGGTTATCAAGAAAAAATGAAAAAAGCATTGGGACTGGGAAAGGGCCTGGATGCCCTGTTTACCGAAAGTAAATCTACCGAAGATAAAAACACGCAAACCGAAAGCTTCGTCACAGAACTTGATATCAATCTGATCGAACCAAGCAGCGGACAGCCAAGAAAATACTTTGATGACGAAAGCCTACTGGAGCTGGCCGAGTCTATCAAAGCTGTGGGCGTGGTTCAGCCCATCATTGTTAATAAAAACGGGGAGTATTATACCATCATTGCCGGCGAAAGACGCTGGCGTGCTTGCCGCCTGGCAAAGCTGACAAAGATTCCGGTGATCATCAAAAATTATACGGAGATGGAAGCCCTACAGGTTGCTTTGATCGAAAACCTGCAACGCAAGGATTTGAATCCTATTGAAGAAGGCTATTGTTATAAGCGGCTGGTGGAAGACTATTTTTTCACGCATGAGAGTTTGGCAGAGAAAATCGGTCGTCACCGGAATCATATCTCTCGAGCAATGAGCCTCCTCTCTTTGGATAATCGTGTGCAGGAATTTATAATTAACGGGCGGCTCAGTGTTTCTCATGGGCTTTTGCTCCTGGGTATGGAAAGCTTGGGCTTTAGTCATGAGGATCAGTTTTTGCTTTGTGAGCGAATTATCGAAAACGACCTGAGCGTGCGGGAGACAGAACTCTATATAAAAGGCCTCTCAAACCCGCCGAAGGAGCTTGAAAGGCCAACGAAAGAAAGTGAATATAAGCATCTTGAAAATGAATTGAATACAATATTAAGTACACGGGTGCTAATTAAAAAAGGGAAGAGCAAAGGGAAGATTGAAATCGAATACTATAACGAAGATGATCTGGATCGGCTGATATGTATGTTTAAACAGCTAGGGTAAACCATAGGCCAATCCAGAGTCCATTTTTTTGTCATTTTACGGCGTTGATTGCCCGCCGAACAGCGGGGATTGAAATTAGTATCATAGAAATAATCATTTCGGGAATGATAAAAGAAGCATTGTACGCAAAGGAATACCAATAGGGATTCATGCCTTCCGGAACATAGGCAGAAAAAAACAAAAGCCCCGAAAGAAAATTGCAGAACAAACGCCCAAAAGCGCCCAGTGAAAAGCCGGCATACAACCTCCAATCCAAGGAGGCTATGTTCGGTAGGGACTTTTTCTTGAATAGGCCGGATAAACCCAAAGCCGCAAAGGAAAGGGGATAATCCAAAAGCATTTGAAAAAGCCCCACCACATAGCCCCCCAAAAAAAGTTGCATCAAGCCCATGACCACGCCTGCCATCAAGGCAGGCACGATGCCAAACCAATAGCCCACTAGGGTAATAAAGATCATACTACAGGCTGAAACTGAGCCGCCTTGGGGCATTCTGAAAAGCGTAACGTAAGACAAGGTTACTGCCAAGGCCGTACAAACGGCGGAATAAGTTAGGGTTTTTGTAAACTTCATAAAAAAAGACCTCCTAAAATTATAAAAAATTTTTGTAGGAGGCCAACAATATACAATATTCGTACAATAAAAAATTATACAATTATGTTTTGATTAGCTTTCCTACGACGGTATTACCCGTATCAGGTACAAAGGGTACATCTCAGCCTACTCAATAAGGTAAGCACCCCTAGCTATTTATGAACATACTTTAACACATGGAGGATATAAATGTCAATCAAATTAGTTTCATTGGATTTAGATGGCACTCTGTTAAACAGTCGATCAGAGATCAGCACTGAGGACAAGGAAACCATACGACGACTGAAAGCCATGGGGATACGGGTGGTGATTAACTCTGGTCGAGCCATCAAGTCCATTCAACGTTTTGAGGATCTGTTGGATCACAGGGAGGAGGGAAACTTGACTGTAGGCTTTAATGGCGGGGTGGTCTGCCGCTCGCACAATCGGGAAGTGATACGCCAACTGATGATGGAAGAAGAAACCTATAAGTACATAATCAATGAAATCAAGCCCTTTCATGCTGACACACTGATTTATATTGGTGACCGTCTTTTCTCAGACCGCCGCTCCGATATCGCCCACAATTATGAAGTCAGAGCCCGGATTCCCATTGAATATGTGAATCGCCTGGATTCCCTTGGCAGCGATATTTCAAAAATTCTGGTCAAAGGCAGCTATGAGAATTTGACTCAGATCTTCGAGTTCATGAAGGACAAGGTAGAAGGCAAGTGCAATATGTTCTTTACCGCCGGTGATTTGTTGGAGTTTTCTCATTTGAATGCCCACAAGGGGGCGGGGCTTAACTTTGTACTGAAAACCTTTAACATCCAGCCTGAGGAAGCCCTAGCTATGGGGGATAATTTTAATGATATCACGATGCTGCAAACAGCAGGGATAGGCGTTGCTCCGGCCCATGCCGACGACGGGGTTAAAAAACACGCCAACTATATAACGAAGGCAGACAATAATCATCATGCAGTTACAGAAGCCATGAATCAGTTTGTGTTTCAGGTCTAGTTTAAACAGTAGCATATGGAGGTTTGTATGAATCCGGCGATTCCCATTAAAAAATATATCCACAATGTAAAATCAAGAGTGGATTACCTCAATAAAACAAACCCTAATATTATGATTTTTATTACATACGGTATTTTGTATGATATCGTATTGAATACCTACAAGCCCTTCTTAGCAAAGTTTTTACAAAGGCTGGGTGGGGGGGAGTTTTTTATTTCTCTGTTAAATTCCCTGCCCGGACTGGTTGCTGCCTTGGTGTTAATTCCCGGGGCTATTTTTATTTCCCGATTTAAGAATAAAAAACGAGTCACCACGCTGTTTTTTGCTCTCTCTCGAACCTTTCTTCTGGGTCTTTTTTTCATCCCCTTCTTTCCCCAGCAGCTGTGGCCGCTTTTATGCGTGATTTTAATCTCCACTATGAATTTACCCGAGGCCCTCTCTCAAACCTCCCTGCAAGGACTGTTAGGCAGTGTGTTTGACGGGCGTGTACGCTCCTATGCTATTGGTCTTCGGAGTAAGGCGGGTTACATCATGGTGGTGTTGGTAACGCTCATTACAGGTCTAGTACTCAGTTCGGCCTCCGGTGGTGAAAAGGGCAACGAGCACACCATACGGATTTATCAGATGTTTTTCATCTTTGCCTTTCTGGTGGGCATTGCCGAAATCATTGTCTTTAACCGTTTCAAGGTTGCGCAGCAGGAAAACACAGCGCATAAACTGGAGCTATCTGTTGTCAAGCTTATTTTTAAAGACAAGGCCTTCATGAAATATTTTGTCACGACTCTGTCTTTTAGTTTTATGTGGCAGATGGGCTGGCCTCTTTGCACCATTTATCAGATCGACACCTTAAATGCGAATGAGTTTTGGTTTGCGATCTTTGCCGTCTGCTCCGGCGCCACTTCCTTCTTTACCGCTGGGCGTTGGAACCGGATCATCTCCAAGAAAGGCAATCACTACGCCATATGGTTGGCCATGGTTACTCTGGCTGTGAATCTGTTCTTCTATCCCCTGATCCCCAACGTGTATGTTATGACCTTGGGCAGTATGCTGGGAGGCTTCTGCGTTGCCGGAATCAATATGAGCCTATTAAACGGTCTTCTTTTTGCCAGCCCCGACGACAACCGGCTGGTATACATCAGCGTTTACAACACCTTTTCAAACGTCAGTCTTTTCCTCTCACCCCTGGCGGCCTACTTTCTCTTAAGATTGCTAGGGATTAACTTGACTTTGTTTATTGCCTCCGGTCTTCGCTTTTTATGCAGCATGATTTTTTATGTTCAGTACAAGGCGAAGATCAAGGATAGAGAGGCGAGCGTGTAATCCAAAAAAGGTATTGCCTTGTTTATTCGGCAATACCTTTTTCATTTCGCAATTCTATTTTGAAAAATGCTTGACAGATTTTCAAGCGTGTGTTATTCTTCCAGACAAGGATTTTTAAGGGTCTTTTTTTTATGCAAAAATTACTTAAAGGCGGTTTGTAAAGGCGAGGTGAAATCAATTGAGAACCAGGATGACATTGGCTTGTACCGAATGTAAACAGCGTAATTATAATTCCACTAAGGAAAAAAAGACGCATCCCGACAGAATGGAAATGAAGAAGTACTGCAAGTTTTGCGACAAGCACACCCTTCACCGTGAAACAAAATAAGACGAAAAAAGCAGCCATCGGTTGTTTTTGAAAAATACGATAGCCATGGATAACGCTTCCTTGCTGATCATAAAAGATGGGCGGGTGCAGCCATAGGCTGTTAGGAGGTCAAAATGAGCGAATCTTTTGAAGCCCGAAGACAAAAGTTTATTCAATCTTCCGTAACAACTTACAGCGACTATACGGGCGAATACAGGAAGATTATTTGGCCTGATCGCCAAACCTTAATCAAGTCTACGGTTTCCGTTATCACCATTTCTTTGATTATTGGCGCCGTCATTTGTGTGCTGGACGCCGGTTTTGCGGCAGCCTTCTCGTTCTTTGTTTCGCTACTGTAAGGTTTTTTTGCAAAACCGAACTCGTTTTTGAGGTGAATCATGTCCGAACAAGCCAAGTGGTATGTTGTTCATACCTACTCAGGGTACGAAAATAAAGTAAAAGCCAATATCGAAAAAATAGTTGAAAACAGAAACATGCAGGACCAGATTCTTCAGGTTGCCGTCCCAACGAACGACTCCCTAGAGATCAAAAACGGTCAAAAGAAGCTTGTTCAGCGGAAGATCTTCCCTGGTTATGTGCTGATTAAAATGATCATGAACGACGAGACTTGGTATGTGGTTAGAAACACCCGTGGCGTTACCAGCTTTGTTGGGCCCGGTTCCAAACCCGTTCCGCTCTCCGATGAAGAGATTATTTTCATGGGCATAGACCATATCGAGGAAATCTTAAAGTTTGCTGAGGGTGATTCCGTTAGGGTTACAGACGGACCCTTTGAGGGTTCCATCGGCATTGTTGCCGAAATCAACAAAAACAAAAAAGTTGTTATTGTCAAGCTTTCCATTTTTGCCCGGGAAACCCCCGTGGAGCTGGAATTTAATCAAGTTCAGGCTCTTTAATTGGATTGTTTGATGAGGATTGAAATGAAAATGAATTAGGATTAAACCAGGAGGTTTATAATGGCAAAGAAAGTTTCAGGTTATGTTAAACTTCAGATCAATGCCGGAAAGGCAACACCCGCTCCTCCCGTAGGCCCAGCCCTCGGTCAGCACGGTGTAAATATCATGGGTTTTTGCAAGGAGTTTAACGAAAGAACACAATCACAGGTGGGTTACATCATTCCTGTAGTTATTACAATTTATCAAGATAAGAGCTTCAGCTTTATTACAAAGACCCCTCCAGCTGCCGTTTTAATCAAAAAGGCATGCAAGATTGAATCCGGCTCCGCCGTTCCCAACAAGACGAAGGTAGCCAGCATTACCAAAGAGGAATTAAAGAAAATTGCTGAGACAAAGATGACAGACTTAAACGCCGCTTCCATAGAAGCTGCTATGAGCATGATCGCCGGAACTGCTAGAAGCATGGGCGTCACCATCAAGGAATAACAGTAAGGATAGTAGAAGAAATTGTGGGAGCATAAAAGCCATTACCACGAGGAGGAAAATATGAAAAGAGGAAAGAAATACCAAGACAAGGCAAAACTTGTCAACGCCACTACCCTCTATGAAGTAGCGGATGCAGTCGATTTAGTGCAAAAGACATCCGTCGCAAAATTTGATGAAACCATAGAAGCCCACATTCGTTTGGGTGTAGACTCAAGACATGCCGATCAACAGGTGCGCGGTGCTGTTGTATTGCCCCATGGTACCGGTAAAAAGGTTCGTGTACTGGTATTTACCAAGGGCGAAAAGGCAAACGAGGCGCTAGCCGCCGGCGCAGACTATGTCGGTGCCGAGGATTTAATTGCAAAGATTCAAAATGAAAACTGGTTCGAGTTTGACGTTGCTGTTGCAACACCCGATATGATGGGTGTCGTAGGACGCATCGGACGTGTTCTGGGTCCCAAGGGCTTAATGCCAAACCCCAAGGCTGGTACAGTTACTATGGACGTTGCCAAGGCTGTAACCGACATCAAAGCCGGTAAGATTGAATACCGTCTGGACAAAACCAATATCATTCACGTTCCTATCGGACGCGTTTCTTTCGGATCTGAAAAAATCCGTGAGAACTTCGACACACTCATGAGCGCAGTCATTAAGGCTAAGCCTGCGGCTGCTAAAGGTCAATACCTTAAGAGTGTTGTTCTTTGCTCCACCATGGGCCCTGGTATCAAGGTGAATCCAAGTAAGATTTCGGATACATCCTCATCCAACTAAGAAAAAAATTGATCATAATGAAATCGTAGACAGCAGGTTTGAGACTAGCCTTCTTCTGCATGCATTCTAATACATGCAGAAGGTAGCCTCTGTAAAATCCCGCCGAGATTCTATATATAAAGTGTAAGCGAAAGCTTTAAATAACCTTTGTAAAGAATTTTGATAAAACCCTCTGTCTGTTTGAAAGCATCCGGATTTCCTGGGATTCGTCCCTTGAAATGTTGCTGCTTTGAAAAGGACAGAGGGTATTTAGTTTGCGTTGATTCAGAAATTTCATTATTGAAAGGAGGTGTGAACATGACCAAAGCGAATGCAGAAGCATTAAAGGCAAAGGCAGCCGTCATAGCTGAGATTAAGGAGAAGCTGGAAAAAGCAAAATCCGTAACCTTAGTAGATGCCCGGGGCCTTACCGTTTTACAAGATACATCCCTGCGTAAAATGCTCCGTGAAGCAAAGATAGATTATAAGGTATACAAAAATACCATGATTGAGTTTGCCATCAAGGATACCCCTTATGCCGGACTCTCCCCTTACCTGAATGGGCCCACAGCTCTTGCTGCTTGTTACGAGGATGCAACCCTTGCAGCCCGTTTGATCAGCAAAGAGCTGAAGGCAATGCCCAAGCTTGAATTTAAGGCTGGTGTATTTGAAAGCGTAGTTTATGATGCAGAGGGCGTAAAGGCAGTAGCGCAAATCCCACCAAGAGAAGAGCTTATTTCCCGTTTACTTGGCTCCTTCAAGTCTCCGATGGCTACCTTTGCAAGAGTGGCTAACGCCATTGCAGAAAAAAAGGCTGAATAGTGTAAAAATAAAATGAGAAAGTAAAAATATGGAGGATTAAACATGGCAAAGTTAACAATTGATGAAATCATCAGTGCAATTAGCGAGCTGACCGTTCTTGAGCTGAACGAGCTTGTAAAGAAGTCTGAGGAAACCTTCGGCGTATCCGCAGCAGCTGGTATGGTTGTTGCATCTGGCGCTCCTGCTGCCGCAGCTGAAGCTGTAGAAGAGAAGACAGAGTTTGACGTTGAGCTGACCGAAACCGGTGCAGAAAAGATTAAGGTCATTAAGATTGTTCGTGAAGTTACCGGACTTGGTCTTAAGGAAGCAAAGGACCTGGTTGACAACCCACCCAAAATGCTTAAAGAGGCTGTTCAAAAGGCTGAGGCCGATGCCCTTAAAGCCAAATTGGAAGAAATTGGCGCAAAGGTTACACTTAAGTAAAAACGCACCGAAATAAGGGGAAAGGCTTTTTCGCGGTTCAGAAAAGCCTTTCCCCTTTTTAGGCCAATTCATTTAACCTTATTTTCGAAATGAATTTACAAAACATTCCTAACAGCAGCAACTTTTTTCTCTCCGTTATACTCGAAAACACTTAAAAGTCGTAGTATTGATGAATTTTAGCACACACACAACACTTACTCAAAAAGGAGTTTCTTCCATGCCGATTAATCAAAAAAGATCATATTCCTTACAACGAGTTTTCCGCTTAATGTACTTATTAGTAGACTAAGAGTAAATATAAGCCGTTTACAGTAAATATGCATTGGCCTCTTTCATTTTTTCAAACCATATGTTATAATATAAATCAAACAATATGTCGAATTATGTAAATAATTGTTACAATACGCTGTCTTTATAATGGGTATAATGTATTAATCTTCTTCTTGCAAAAATCAAAGCCATATGATACTATTTACCAAATATTTCCATTTTTATATAAATATGTAATTTATATAAAACTTATTTTTATGCCCATATCTATGAAGGAGGAATTTTTATGATTAAGGTATTTTTGGCGGACGACAACAAGGATTTTTGTGATGTGGTGAGTTCATGCCTGGAGAAACAGGAAGATATTGAGCTGATTGGTGTTGCCTATGATGGGATTACCGCTTTGGAGAAGACCATTGAGCTGAAACCGGACATATTAATTTTAGATATCATTATGCCCAAGCTGGACGGGATTGGCGTTTTAGAGAGAATGAATAAGCTACAAGGCTCAAGCTTCCCAAACTTGCCCCTCTGCATCATATTATCCGCTATGACACAGGAGAAAACAACACAGCGTGCGCTTGAATTGGGGGCTGAGTACTACATAGCAAAACCTTTTGATATGGATATTTTAATTACCCGTATCAGACAACTTAAGGAAATGATCAAAGATACTAGCCTGTACAGCAAGAGAGACCCCTTTACATTGGAAAAGAAGGTAACCAATATTCTTCATGATATTGGTGTCCCCGCGCATATTCGCGGCTACAATTTCATGCGAGAGGCTATTATTATGTCTGTGGAGGACATTGATGTTCTCAATTATATCACAAAAGAGCTTTATCCTACCGTCGCCAAAAAATGCAACACGACTCCCAGCCGAGTAGAAAGAGCGATTCGCCATGCCATAGAGGTGGCTTGGAGCCGCGGTAAAATTGATGCCATAGATAAACTTTTCGGATACACGGTCAACACGCATAAGGGCAAGCCCACCAACAGTGAATTTATTGCCCTGATCGCTGACCGGTTGCGCCTGGAAAGAAAAGCCAATTAAACGAGATTAATAACCAAATATTCCAAAAAGGAAAGCCGTAATGAAGCACAAAAGCATTCCGGCTGCTGTCGGAATCAGAAACGCTAAGGAAGACCATAGAAAGCTATTGGTCTCCTTTTTTATTGTCAAAAGAGTGGTAGCACACGGGAAATGGTTTAAGGAAAATAAAATAGTACAGACGGCTGTTTTTAGCGTCCACCCGTTTTGGATCAAAAGCTGTCCAAGTTCCTGTAAGGAACTGACTTCATGCAGGCTGCCACTCCCCAAGTAACACATGAGTATGATGGGAATCACAATTTCGTTGGCCGGTATCCCGATGATAAAGGCTGCCAGAATGACCCCGTCCAATCCCATCAATTGTGCTAAGGGGTTTAAAAAGGCACTGATGTGGCCAAGGAGCGGAATTTGGTCTATGGTAATGTTTTGCAGCAGCCAGATCAAAATACCGGCTGGTGCTGCCACTGCAACCGCCCGCCCCAAGACCGTTAGCGTTTTGTCTACCACACTTCTTGCAATGACCTGCAACACTTTTGGCCTTCGGTAAGGGGGCAGTTCCATCATAAAGTGAGAAGGCTCTCCTTTTAAGATGGTCATGGACAGAAGCTTGGAAACTACCAGCGTAGTCAAAACCGCCAGGACGATTATGACAAAGATGCTGAGTGCAACCGTTAAGGAATATCCTGTGGCAAAGAAGAGGGTAGAAATCAAGATCAGTCCCGGAAATCCGCAACCATAGAAAGGGGGATTTTGGGGGTCTACGATTCAGCGTATGTAAAAAGATAGAGATCGGAGCTTTATGATTCAGTGTATGTAAAAAGATGGAGATCGGAATCTTATGATTCAGCGTATGTAAAAAGATGGAGATCGGAGCCATCCCATTCTAGTTTTTGAATGAACAGCTTCACGAGTGTGCGTTTTTCTTGAATTGTTAAATCCTTCAGGCAAGACTTTAGGCTTGAAAGGGTATTGGAGAATTGATCTAGCTGGAGTTCCCTATCGGATGGTGGATTTATAGCGTTGAGCAAGCGTTCTTTCTCAGAATTGAGCTTGTCAAGCTCTGCTGAAAGTGTAGAAACTTTTGCATTCACAGCTTGTATCAACGCTTGTACAAGATTAGGCTGTGTTAAGGTGCGAATTAAATTTTCCATTTCGCAATTACATTTGTGAATTTTGAGCTCAAGCTCCGCTAAAGGGTTTGCTTGTTCTTGGCTCTGCAGAGATTTTTTCAGTTTGTGAAGGAGCATGTGGGTTTGGAGGCTTTCGTATGTAAAGTCCGTCAAGTAATTACAAACAAGCTCATCTGTTTGCTGCCCGTTCAGATTTTTGCTGTCACAGAGCTTTTTGCCACCGAGCAGCTTAGTTTTGCATACATAATCAAACAATTGCTTGTTACATTTACCCTTACGCGTATTTGCAAACATTTTGCTCCCGCATTTCCTGCAAAAGATCATGCCTGAAAGCAGCGAATAGCCGTTATGCATTTTAGCGACAGGATTTTCAGTTTGTTGGCGGGCGGTAGGTTTGTTGGCTTCCAGTATGGTTTGAATGCTCACCCATTGCTTCCCGCTTATGATCCCCTCATGTTTCCCTATCGCAATGATCCATTCAGATTTGGCTTGACGAGGTGCGTGTTTTTTCTTATGGTCACGTTTATTATAGGATAATAGACCTAGCCGGTCGGAGCAGTCTTCTTCCTTGAAGCAGACATCTGAGTCCTGCGCAATGAAGTAAGCTCTTGCGTCTGAATCTGCGATACAATAAACAGGATTTTCTAAAATTTGCTTAATGCCTAACAGAGAATACCATTTGCCTGTTCTTGACCTAAGATTGGCTTCAATTAAATACTTGCTTACAGCTGAAATGGATTGAAGCTCCATGAATTTTTGAAATAGGATTTTTACAATTTCTATCTCTACTGGATCAAACTTTAGTTTACAGGTGCTTTTTGTTTTACCGTCTATATCAATCTTTTCTATAGTCTCAGATACAAAGCCTGTAGGAGCCGTACCGCCTAACCAACGACCTGTTCTCGCCAACATGAACATATTATCACGAACACGCTCTGCTAAGGTTTCACGCTCAAGCTGAGCGAAAACAGAGGCTATAAACATCATGGCCTTGCCCATGGGCTTTGAAGTGTCAAACTCCTCTTTTATACAGATAAAGGATACATTGAGCTGGTTTAACTCCTCAATCAGTGCGGCAAAATCACTGACATTACGGCTGATTCTGTCAAGACGGTAGCACACAACCGTATCGATCCGCTTGAGCTTGATCTCCTTAAGTAACTTCTGAAACTGCGGCCTGTCTGTGTTTTTGGCGGAAAAACCCTCGTCCTCATAGATGCTGATATCCTGTTCGGTGATGCCGCTTAGCTTTGAAGCGATATATTGTTTACACATTTCGATTTGATTTTCGATCGAATCACCTTTACCAGTATAGACGGATTTGCGACTGTATATTGCTATCCGCAAGGTATTCACCTCTTGAACAGTGTGACTTTGTTCACAGTATATTAGCCGCATTTCCTCAATATGACTTCCCCGCCTATTATTACTTGAGCTGTCTGTCATAAGACAAACTAAGCTTTTCATAGGATGTATTCAGCACTTACTGAGGGGTATGAACATGAAAAAAGCCCAAATACAAAACATGATCATACATAAGGTTGAAGACAAAAATTCTCAAAACTTATCTGGCAGGATTGCGGAATTCCATTCTCAAATCATTGAATGCAGGCTCAATCAATCAACTTTTACAATGGAGCAAAAGTTGGCGGTGATTAGCAGAATTATGGAAAATATAAAGCAGATGGAAGCTCAGAATGCTGAAAAACGTCAAGTAGGATCAAGGTCTTTGTTATAAGTACAATAAAACAGAGGGGTAGCAGAATCAATTCTGTTACCCCTCTGTTTGCGTTTTAATAATGACTTAATTGATAGGTAATTCATTCTACCAATCGGTCGTGCACGTATTTGACCTTCTCATAATCTGTTTTCAGCTTACTTGCAGACGCTAAATTTTTTTCGGCTTCGAGGTTAAGCTCCACCCTATAGGAATCCAGTTTATTGATCTCAAATATGCTGTGGCTCTCTGGAGAGAAATTACCAATATGCCTTGAGTCACTTGCTAATTTGACTTATAATCACTGTCAGAGAAAACGAATCCAAAATGATACAGAAAATAGGGAGGACTAAAAATGTTATTGTATATCATTCGCCATGGAGATCCAAATTACCGAGACGATTGCTTAACGCCGAAGGGCAAGAGGCAAGCAGAGGCAGTTGCAAGGCGCTTAGCGGTGCATGGTCTTGACGAAATTTACAGCTCACCCATGGGACGAGCTAGGGAGACCGCCCAGCCTACCTGTGAATTACTAAACAAGACATGCATGATTGAGGAGTGGTGCAGTGAGCAACTGGCTTGGGATCAGTTGGCCGGAGTCAACGCGGCTGGGAATAAAAACTGGTGTTTCTCACAGCAGAACACAAACTACAAAAATGACGATACAATCAATCTGTATCAGGGGTGGGAGACCTTGGAGTGCTTTCAGCATGTACCGGGGGCTCGTATTGGCTATGAGCGGATCGAACGTGATTCGGATGCTTTTTTAAAGCGGTTAGGATATGAGCGGCAGGGTTGTATTTACAAAATTCTCGAACCGAACGATAAGCGGGTTGCAGTTTTCTGTCATCAGGGCTTTGGTTTGACTTGGCTTTCCCAGCTTTTAGCCATACCTCCGCAGATTTTTTGGGCAACGTTTGACTTATCCCTATCGAGCATAACAATTTTGCATTTTGAAAATCATACCAATGGACTGACAACCCCTAAATGCCTTTGCTTATCGGATTTGTCCCACATCTATGAGGATCGACTTCCACTGGATTACAATAACAGAATTAATATTTAGAATTCGCTTATCTTTTCATTGCTTAAAGTTACTATATAGGTGTAAGTAAAATTGTGCGCACAATGAATGCTTATACAAGGCTTTGGAAGGAGGGATGTTCTTGGAAGACGTAATCAAAAATAAACTTGATCTATTGGCAAATGAATACCTTGAAGCATTTTTGGCCTTTGCTCATAAACGGACGAGTACGGTAAACGAAGCTGAGGAGTTGTCGCAAGAAATTGCTTTGGAATGTGTAAAAGCGATTCACAGAAATAAATGCAGTGAAAACTTCAACGCATACCTATGGTCAATCGCTCATAACACCTACAAGCGCTGGCTTCACAAGAACAGAAAGATCACTCTTGATGAAAACATTGAATATATTGGGCAAATATCGGACAGTTCTGAAAATATGCTTGTTACACTCATGCAGACAGAGGAAATGGGACTTTTACGCAAAAAGCTGTCGTTTCTTTCATCACTGTACCGCCGCTGCCTCGTTTATTTTTATTTTGAAGAAATGAGCATTGCCGAAATCGCTACAAAGCTTTGTATATCTGTTGAAATGGTAAAGTTTTATCTGTCAAAGGGCAGAAAGCAGCTTAAGGAGGCATTTATAATGGATGACACCACAGGTGAAAAAAGCTATAATCCATCCGATTTTTCCATTTACTATTCCGGAATTGATTTTTCAGGAGTTAATATTTGGAAGGTATATCAACGTAAACTTCCTTGCCAAATTGCTCTTATTTGTTATGATAAGGTGCAAAACATCAGTGAAATTTCACTTCAAACCGGCACTCCGGCAGTGTATATAGAAGACGAAATCAGCCTGTTAGTAGAGTCGGGAACAATCATAGAACAGTCCAAGGGCAAATATCGTACCCATTTCTTCATCCTGAAAAAAGAAAGCTTAAAGCAAGTCAAATTACAATTTGAAAACCTTATGAAGACATATGCTCCAAAGGTTATAGAACTGTTTACTCAATATTTGCCGCAGCTTAGATCCTCTGGTATTTTCAAGTACGAAGCAGAGGATAGCCGATATGCATGGCATTTAATGACAGGCATTATTGATTTCGATCCTTCTCTTTTAAAGCTTTCCGATGCCGATTATCCTGTTATCCTATCTTGCGGAGCAAGGGCGTTTATCTTTGCTGCGGAAGAAGCAAAGCCTGTATGGGGAGCAGGACGCACACCCACCTTTCTTGAAAAATGTACTGTTTACCCTACGGATGTTTGTATATTTGGCAAATACCATCATCAAGATGAATTGAGAAGTGTTCCAAAAGCGCAAGCACTTTATGATGCCTATCTTGGGGAAACCAAAGATACGGACAAGGAACTATATGCAGAACTTATCGAGCAGGGATATATACTGAAAAGAGGAGAAAAGCTTATTTGTGATGTGGCGGTAACAACGAAAAAAGCACAGAAGATTTTTGATGAGATCAATGCAGAATTATCTACCTTCATTCAGCCGCATTGCAAGGAAATTTTTGAGAACCTAACAAGGATAGTCAAAGCAACCTTACCCCCTCGATTGAAAGAATATGCAAAAGGATACACGGCTACTGAAATTATGTTTTACTCAACAATGGAATTGCTCAAAGCACTTTATGATAAGGGATTTTTAATTATACCGGAAAAAACAGCAAAAATGCCTGTCGCTTGTTATATTCTAGAGAAGTAAGTAAACAGAGCAAAGCCCCCATACATGGTATGGGGGCTTTACTTTATTGCTGTTTAGTATATACTAAAACAAAAACGGATGAGCATAGAAAAGAGGGATAACAATGATCGTTGGGGATAGTAAAAAAATTGATTTAAGCGTATCATCCTTTGAGCGCATGATTACGAACGGAAACCTCTATGTTGATAAAACAAAACAGATTGAAAATTTTTTGAATGAGGCAAGCAGCGTGCAACTTGTGGCCAGACAACGGAGGCTTGGTAAAAGCCTAAACATGGATATGATTCGTTGCTTTCTTACAGATAAAACAGATTATAGGCATTTATTCAAGGGATTGTACATTGAAACAAGCTCTGTATGGAGTAAGGTTAATTCCTCTTCGGTTTTTTATTTTGATTTTAAAGGACTTAGCCCAAAATTCTATAAGGAGCAAATCATTGAGCAGATTGACAAGCACCTAAGCTCCGTTATTAATCCCGACAATTTTAAGGGTTATCTAAAAAGGCGATATAGCAGATTCATCAGTAACACTGATGCAGCGTCGGATGGATTGCTGTTCCTTACCGAAGTGGTATATGAGGTTACGGGCAGGCGCTCCTATATCTTGATAGATGAATACGACAAGCTGTTAATGGATCACTACAATTCTGATCTATATGATGAGATAAAGGAATTTGAAACAGCACTACTATCCACTGGTTTGAAAGGTAACCCATATCTTGAAAAAGCCCTGCTGACAGGAGTAATGCGGATTTCTCACGAAAGTATGTTTAGCGGACTGAATAATATTAAGACCTTTGATGTGTTTGATGATGATGTTTACATGGAAGACTATGGATTGACGGATAGGGAACTAGGTGAATTAAAGCGAAGTACATCCATTGATACGGACGAAGTGAAGTCATGGTATAATGGCATCAAAATAAATGGTCATTTGATATGCAATATTTACTCGGTACTGTCCTATATTGACATCGGGCATTTTGACTGTTTCTGGGGTAAAAGCGGAACCTTAGACCTGATTGTAAGCATATTGAATGACGAGCGTAAACTGGCGCTCGCAAGGCTGCTTAACGGTCAACAAGTTGAAGTCTTTATAGATAGCAGGATTTCATTGAAACGATTGTCAAGTGATACAGGAGATGAGGCTTTTTATTCTCTCCTGGTTCAGTCTGGATACTTAACGCTTGACGAAAAACGGACAGAGAAGGGTACGGTTCTGCTCTCAATGCCCAACAAGGAACTGCTTATTGTCTGGAAGGATTTTATTCTGAAAAGTTTGTACTCCGGCACAGTACGTTTGAGGACGCTGTTTGATCATGCGAATAATCTTAATGAATTCTCGAACGATCTGGAGTATTTTATAAACGACAGGCTATCCTACCATGATTTGGCTGCTTATAAAGATGAGCATATAAACCGTACCCGTGAACGTATATACCACATTTTTTTGCTTGGTATATTATCTGCCTATGACGATGTACGCTGTAAATACCCATTGTCTAACCGTAAAAGTGGGGACGGAAGATATGATATTCTTGTGGAAAAACCTGATCAATATTTCATTTTTGAGTTTAAGTCATGTAGTACTAAAAATGAATTAGAGACTAAAGCGGGAGAGGCATTAGAGCAGATAAGCTTAAAGCGCTATGGAGAAGATTTGGATAAGAGCAAAAGGATAGTTAAAGTCGGGGTAGCATTTTATGGTAAGATGTGCAGAGTCAAATGTGTATAGAATCCCCAGACATTCATTTTGTTGCCCTTTGTATGGTCCCGGAAACCTACCATTGCAGGGTATAAAATTATTCGTCAGGATGGCAATCAATCGATCCCTTCTGGAATCAATGATGCGGCAAGATACAACCCCTGCAGCATTGCAGCCACAGCCCATGCACATGGATGGTTTGCAACGGGAAAGAAAGTTGGAAAGTTTTTATAGGTTGT
>CAZSXS010000005.1:0-66306 GCA_964611385.1 uncultured Defluviitaleaceae bacterium | reverse complement strand
TGAAACATTTGCGAAATTGGAGTAATATCTTATTTAAATGTTGAAACATGGTTTGACCCTCCTCCTACTGTTTTGTCTCTCAAACAAATTTGTACAGGATTGTCTTCCATTTTTCAACATTTTTTTAGAGAACTTTTAACTCACAAGTTATACGACTTATTTATTCTAATGTAACCTCAATTCGCTGAATCCCCGCACGGTTTCGTATCTTTTCAGCCAGTTCACCCTTAATCGTATCACCAACAAATTGATGAACCCCTTCTTGGCTTGTAACCGTAATCTTCACTGGTACTGCTGCGCCCTCACCATAGGTATTCTTACGTTCCGTGTTTCTGTAGGCAACAGGAATGCTTCCCAGCAGTGTAAATAAGATACTTCCATCCTCAGTAAACAACTCCCCTGAAAGCTTGGGAGCGAATGTCAGGCAAAGTTCAGCGCCATCCATACGGAAAAACTTCTTACCCATAAACATCTCAAGCCAGATGGAAAGTACCTCTGCGGTAGAACCAGACAGACGAGACACATAACCTCTTCCATGAACAGTAGGGTCAGGGTTTTTGGAGGAAGCAATAAAAGAGCAATTCTCCAGGGTCGAACGCCCGTAAACCTCTGGCTTCATAAATGGTACGAAACCGGTCTTTATAGCCTCATAGAATTCATCATATAAGCCTGCACGCATAAGCCCATAGATGTACTTGTAGCTCATATGCAAGAATATGCTCTCCCGTTCAAGCCAGCCAGGGGTAAATGCACGGATGCGCCCGATTTCATAGCCCTCCTCCTCCAGCGGAACAGAGGTTTTGTACATTTTCAGCTTCTCATCAAAGCATGCACTGGCCGTAACCTTCTGATGAATCTCTCGGGCAGTCTCTCTATCCACTGTCTTCATCATGCGCACAGGTCCTTCCAAAAACAGAGGTAAGGCTCTGCAGCTTACTGCTTTCGGAAGATTATCGTTGCATTCTGTTGCCTCAAATACTAGGAAAGTAGGAGCAATTCCGCCGCCAAGTTCAAGGGCTTTTTCGGTACCTTTGTCCATTCGGCTTAGAAAGCTTTTCAGAATGGTGTTCACTCGCTTTTCTTCAATCTGCTTAAAAGCCCCTGAAAGTACGCCATCCTTGTAGAGCCTTGCACGATAAATTTCCCGCTCAAGACTACGCTTATCCCAGAACTCAAAATCATCCTCAATCTCGCAAAGGGTATGTAGCTTTACAAGCAAATCGTATAGCTCGGTAGGCAACTGCAAAGATTGATAGCCCTTCTGTTCAAGTAGGAAATGAATAATCCGCTTAGTCTCGAAGCTCTCGCTGGTGCCGCTGCCCAGGAGGAAGGGTACGCCGTTCATGGCATCATTCCAACCGGGTTTGCCGCCATCCATCTCAATGCCACAGCAGAGAGGGTCAAGGCTGGCAAACTTTATTGCTGTCAAAAGCAATAATTTTCCAAAAACAGATGTGGTCGCATCCTTTCCCTCGGCATCGCGTAGCCAGTCGTAGTCTAAAGCTGGGGTTCTACGAATACTGAAGCGCTGCCGTAGCTTGCCCTTCACGAAGCCATAGCGCTGGGTGCGTGGCAGCACCTCCACAGGGGAGCGGAAATAACGCACCTTGCTCTTGTCGAAGAGCAGCTCTTTCATGCGGTCTGGGAAGATACTTGCATAAGACTCAATCAAATCAAGGTTGTAGGTGAAATGATCAGACCAGTAGCCCTCAGCAAAATTAGCCTCCAAGTGTTCCTCTGTCAAATCCAACAGCTTATGTAGATAGGTCTCCGGCTCTTTACCGATTTTTTTAAGGTATAGATAAAGCTCTCCAACTGTGAAACGCTTACTGAGCAAGGGGAAGTCCGACACACCCAGCAGTGTGCAAGACTCTTCCTTTTGAGTAAATTCAAAGCGAAGTCCCTTCACCTCCAGGGGGTTGTAACCGTCCGCACCAATCAAGCTCATAAACGAGCAGACAGTAAACTCACCCGACTCAGGAACAAAATAGACATCATTGCGACGATTTTGATTTACATCACGATAGTTGCCGTTTCCTTGGGAATAAGGTTCTGCCGAAAGTGAGAAGAAGTTATAGTCTCGCTCGGGATCGCCATGTTTCCTAGCAAAGAGATGGATTACCTTCTTGCGGTGTTCACCCATAATCACAGGATAGCCGCCCCGTAGCAGATTATCCAGATAGCTCTGGCGGAAATAGCCATTGAGTGCCTCTGAGGCCGTTTTGGTTGCCACGGCATTGGTAAGCTGAGCAGTCAGACTGTCTGCAATCTCCTCTGCCTTCTGTATATAGTCTGCCTGCAAAAGACGCTTATAATGATCAAGTATACTGTTCGGAGCTGATGCAAAGCCAAAGTATGTTGTGATTTCCATCTGCTCCTTGGGCGCCAGTTTCCTCTGTATAGGGGAAAACACACAAGGATAGCGGTTTACATCATATTGGGGTATTTCTTTCAATGCAGCAAGGGATTTCTTCTCAAAATTCCATGGAAAGGTCTGGGTTTCATCTTCATTAAATAGGACTCGGGTATCAGTAATAGGACGAATGAGAGTACCCAAGCCATCGCTTGTGAAGGCGAAGTAAGCCGAAGTGCTTTCTTCTACCTCCGCTTCATCACCAGGAATTGATCTGGTATGAAAGAGAGGTAGATCCCCATTCCATGTGACTTCTGCCCAACTTTTGTTGAGGTTAGACATTTCTTTAAACCCGCTATTTTCTATACCATAGGGAATAAGCTGCCCGATACCATCCAAGACTTCAAGCTCTGTATCCTCAGTTCCTTCATTGCGGATGCAGACTTTGCGCACAAGCGCAGGGAAGCTCTCATTGGGAAGTGTAAAGTACTTAACGCTCATCTTGATGTGCTGCTGCTCATTGGATTCTTCCAACAGAAGACTATTCATGTTGATGGTCATTTTACGCTTGCTGTCGCAAGCCGTTGGCGCAAAGTATTCTGTAATCTTATCCTTTTGCTTGATAAATGTACGAAAGCCGTCCTGGGAAACTCGCCGGTAACCCAGATTCGCCGGATTAAACTCCATCATGGCATGGGCTTTGTTGTGAACCCCAAAGGAGACAATTGCCTGCCCTCTATTTACATAGTAAGTCCACATGGGGCAGCCTGTTAGACCCGCTAGCCCGGGCAAAAAACTTGAGAATGGTGCTGTTTTGTCGAAATCCTCAATGATACAGGTTTCGCCTTGAAAAGAATAATTGCTCATGAAATCTCCCTCCAAAGGAAAGCCATGGTGCTTACTCCCTCTTTCGCTGAGTCGTAAGCACCATGGCGGCTTTTGAATTTATACTTTTTGATACACTCGGACATACTCTATTTCCATGCTGTACGGAAACATAGAATCATCAATTTTGCCGCCCCAATTTCCTCCCACAGCAATATTAAAGATTAAATAGAATGGTTTATCAAAAGGCCAGCCCTCTGCACTTGTATCCGTTCCGTTTTCCCCTTTCGTAAATCGCTTTACCATACGCCCATCAAAGTAGAATTCAATATACTCCTCTGTCCACTCCAGATCGTAGTTATGAAAGGTATCGAATACATCCTCCAACCGTTCAAAATAGGTCCGTTGCGTATTGATGCAATGATTATACTTTTGGCTATGCAGACTGGCATGGATCATATTTTCGCTATGTCCGACATGCTCCATGATGTCTATCTCTCCGCAAAGAGGCCAAGGCACCCGATCCGTCTTAAGGCGGATGTCATCAGGCAGCATCCAGATTGCCGGCCAAGTACCCTTCCCTCTTGGCAATTTTGCACGGATTTCAAATTTTCCATATTGAAAGCTTTGCCGTTGATACGTAGTCAACCTTGCGGATGAGTATGAATAACCTTCAACCGGTTCTTTATAGGCTTTAATAAAGAGGCGACCATCCTTGACAAATGCATTTTTTTCGTCGTCGGTATAATATTGGTTTTCATTATTCCCCCAACCGCCGCCACCGATATCATAATTCCATTTCAAAGGATCAGGTTTACCCGTATACTCAAATTCATCCGACCAAACTAACTTATAATTCATAATTTTATTCTCCTGTCATAAAAATTTTTATTCACCAGTAATACCACTGGATTCTATACCCTCAATAAAAAAGTTTTGTAATCCAAGATACATCAAAATCAAGGGAAGAACCGTTAAAATTGTGCCAGACATCCGAATACTTTCATTAATGCGGTTTGCTTCGCTGCCGTCTGCGGCGGGATACATGGTACTGAATTCATTGACAAAACCGGAAAGCTTGATGGGTAAGGTTCGAACCTTTGATTCCAGATAAAGACCCAACTCATAGGTTTCGTTCCAATACCATACGAATGTAAAAAGAAGGGCCACAATAATAGTAGGAATCGCCATAGGCAACGCGATTCGAAAGAATATGCGAGGCCTTGATGCGCCGTCCAGCTCAGCCGCTTCATCCAGTGACTTTGGATAGCTCTTGAAGTAAGCCATAAAGATTAATACAAACAGCGTACTTTTAATCCCTTGACCAAGCAACGCCGGCAGCACAATGACTAGGGGATTTCCGATAAGGCCATAGCCGTTGAGCAGCAAATAACGCGGAACCACCATAACCTGTACAGGAATGATAAAGGCTACTATCAATAAAAAGGTCCAAAGCTTTTTAAACGGAAAATCGAAACGTCCCAGCGAATATCCGGCCATAGCGGTACAGAAGGTTTGAAGCAGGGTCGGTATCGCAGCATATGTGACAGTAATCAGCGTTGTTTTTAAGTAGTCAAGGACAGCAAAGGCCTTGATATAGTTATCGAAACTTAAAGCAGTTGGAACCCATTCAATCGTAGGGTTAATCAAATCTTCAAAACCCATAAATGAATTGACTAGCATGTATAGTATAGGGTAAAGGTACACAAAGCCTATACCAAATAGAACGATGTAGATAAAAAGTTTAAGAACAAGACCGCTGTTTTTCCCTTTGCCAGATAAGAGAACTTTCTTTACCACATCGTTAAGATTCCGATTCGCCAGCCTCATTGCCATAACACCCCTTTCTTATATCCTATCTCGCTTGCTTTCCCTGAACAGCAAGAAAACAAAGCCTATCATCGCAAGTATACAGACAAAATAGATCCAAGACATAGCAGAGGAATAGCTGTACACTTTGCCGACCAAGGTCATTTTGCTGGTTATTTCTTTATTGATTTTATTGTTAGCGAAGCTTGCCAGCTGTGATATGGTAAAGATTGCATTAATGAGTATCATTGGCTTCATGAATGGTAGCGTTATCTTCCAGAAAACCTGCCAGGAGGAAGCACCGTCGATGTTGGAGGCTTCATAGATCGAGGTTCCGATTTTTTGAAGGCCAGCAAGGTAAATGAGTATCTGTATACCAGAAAACCAAAGAATTAATACGAGGTTGTCAAAGATATAGAGCAACGACGAAGAAAAAACATTTTCCGGGAGCATGGATAAGAAGTTGTATACTGCATATTTCCCTGGCGTAATAATCTTTGAAGCATTGGTTGAAATCAATTCATTGATAACCGGACCACTGATAACAATAACCGGAAAGAAATACAGAGCACGGAAAAATGTACGCCCATGAAACTTACCATTTAAGAGAAGAGCCATAATCAAGGAAGATACAACAATCATAGGGCTTGAAAGAAAGATAAACTGTACGGAGTCCAAGAGATTGATTGTGAAGGTGGTATCCACAGTAAGCGCTTCCTTATACCACTTCAATCCCACGAAGCTCATCTCAATTCCTGTGGGTTTAAAGGTAATATTGTTAAAGCTGATATAGATGGAATAGACAAAGGGGATCGCAGTAAAAATCAAAAATCCTAAGATCCATGGAAGTAAGAAAGCATAGCCCGTGATACTGTTTCGCTGCTTGATTGTCATTTGTTTGAGTTTCAGCTTTTTCATTTGCCTGTTCCCTCCTTTACCAATGCAGAAGAGGGGGGAATCGTGATACCATCTACCTCTGCGGCTGCTTGCAAGTAATTTACATATACCGCCTTTCCGTTTGAATAGCTGACTTTCACAAGACCTAAACTCAAAACCTCACGGCTTGTTATGCTTGCGCCCTCCACTTCACGTAATACCGCATTAATCTCTTCGTAGATGGAACAAATCGTTTCGTTCCAGTTTCCATAGGAGGTGGAGTTGTATTCATAGACCGTGGTTTTATGGAGTGCATGATTTTCTTCCTGCGTAAGTAGGAAGGAAGGGTATGTGCCGTAATCAATTTGCTTTAAAGTATCAAGCTTTGTAAAGAAGTCTACATTAGAATAGGGCGCATAGAGATCCATATACCCTTTCAGCACGATTTGCAAAAAAGGAACCGTGTCATTTTCGTACAGATATTGGCTTGAAACCATAGGCATCAAGTAGAAGCCGTCTGTATACTTCCACATGTAATCATTGGGCGTTGTCATCCCAATGTATTCCAGTGCAGGATCCAGAGCCGCTATGCTTTCTGTATAAAGCTCCATGGCTTGCTTCCGCGTAATCTCACTATTTTTTAAATAGTGACCGAACAACAGATTGCTGATAAAGTCAAAAGAGATGCGTTCAAATCCGTGCTTTTTCGAAAAAGAGCCAACCTGAGCAACAATATCACTTACAATATGGGGATTCAAATAATAGGTTTTTTCCATAAAACGATAGGGATTCTCTTTTACCGTACGAACTGGTGACTGCGACAATGTAATGCTGCCATTTAAGCGTACATCCAGTTGAGGTTCTTTTGCTGTCAATGGGTCGATGTAGAGCGATAGTTTGCCTGAAACTGCGTCTTGCAGCTCCTTCAACTCCTTTTCGCTGCCCCCCGAAAAGGAAGCCAGCACCTTCTTCTTGTCCTGTCCGCTGATTCCCCCTTCTTGCCAGCCAAGTAAGCCCACATCCAGATTCGTTACACCCTTGCTTTTGATTTCCTCTACAACCTTCATTGTAAAGTCAAAATCCGTTATCTTCTTGATGTTGTTGAAGATCAAGCCTTTTTCCTTGTCAGCAATAATAAAATCTACTTTCAAGGGAATATCTCCGCGTTCCTTTTTTTGCTCAGAAAGGATACCATCCTCAATCAATTGCGTGCGGTATATCTTTGCCATACCGACATAGTCGGCATCGTCACCGTTTAAAAAATGAAAGGCAACTTCTCCCTTTACTTCATTACTGTGTTTTTGAATGACTTGGATACCTGCGCCGCTCTTAGAGGTTGGCTGCTGATATTTTTGGCGCAATGTAAATTTTACAGCTGCCCAGTTGTAATCCGTTGTCACACCACTGGGATAGGCTACAATGGAGGCATATTCCCCGCCAGACATAACATTTGCAAATAGTGCATTTTGCTTTACGCCATGCACAATCCCATAAACACCCGTTAACACCGGAGATTCAGGGGAGACCTCGTTCGCACGCATTGATTTAAGGTCGTTCAATATCTCTGTACTATCGATACCAAAATCCTGTCCATACACTTTGCGGTCAAATCCCTTTAAATAGGATGAGATGTCAGAGTAGCGTATCAACGCACCGCATCCGTCTGGAACAAACATATATCCAGGGATTTCATCCTTTTGAGTAGAACCCAAGAAGGGTAGAACATAGACCTTTCCGACAAAAAATTCGCCTGTTTCCTCAACACTGGAAGAATCAAAGCTTACAAGGATCCGATCATGCTCCAGCTTCAGCTCAAAGCTCAGCTTGATAGAAAGTGTTGTACTCTCTGAGGTAAAATAAGCTGTATTGCCCTCTACTCTGTATGTGGTTGTAAAATCGTCACCTACAACACCGGTTCGTTTTTCCAACCCCCTATTATCGAAGTAATCCAAAGATAGAATAGAGTTTCCGAACGAAGCCCAGATCTTGTTCATATTGGAGGGCTTATCTTCTGTAAAGGATCCCCAAACATAACCGGAGGCCTTATCCACGATCCTAACAGATCCAACCTGATCCCTGTACCAAAATTCCAGAGCATCATTTTCCAACAGCTTATCATAGCCGTCCACACTCATAAGACTTTCAATGCGCTCAGATGATATTTCCGGAGAGGTATAACGGTTTGAATTGACCTGGCGATCCTCCCGAACCGCCAATACACTTTCACTGTAAGCGAAAATCAACGCTACGGCTGACATGGCCGCAATGACTCGTTTAATTCGAAACACGATATACTACCTCCTTCGTTACTGCGTAGATTAACTCAAAAATCTTATCCCAAAACATTTGTATCATGGTAAATACCAACAGAACAATGCACATAAAGAATATCGTCAGCAACACATTCTTGATAACATCACCAAACTCATAATCGTTTATCTGCTTTAAACCGACTAAGAAGAGTATTCCTGTCCAAACAACCAGTATGAGTGAGGGGAAGGTAACAAGAAACACCTCGTTTATCGTTACGACATACGAGATTAGGTTTACTATGGGCATAAACAGAATGATAGGCGCAAAGGCATATCCTCCAAATATGTACACATCCTTGAAACGGCTTTCGCCGTCGTTGATGGCACTGACCATGTAGTTGCATACAATAAACAGACCAAGAGGAATAAAAAATAATTGGAATAAGAACAATAAATTTATTTTTTCCAAGCTTACAGGCGTTAGGATAAAGCCTCTTCCAACCAGACTCCAGATGGTAATCAGGAAGGTAATCAGATAGAAGATTGTGGCTACCCGTGCAGAACCGTTCAAATCATGGCGAACATCATAAAATCCGTCTGCCGGATTCACAATAAAGCGCTTTACGAACAGAATATCATTAATGAATCGAAATCGTTTGAAACGAGCAGCTGCCTTGCGTAAGGGATCATAAATTCTGTATTTCTTATCCAAGAACTTAAGGATAGACAGCACAAGGATAAAGGCCACAACGATCCCTATAATAATGCCTGTATTGTTCATCATCCAGCTGTCACGGATCTCCCAGTATGATTCCGAATACCCGCCTATATCCTTGGCCAGCTTATAATGATATTCTGACTGTTCAAAATCCTTCAGTTGCAGATAGCAGTTTCCCAGTCCTCTGTGAACCATCTTCGAGCTGCCGCTTTCACGCAAAATCCTTAACCAAAGATCACGGCTCTGCTCATATTCACCCTTGTCATACAGGTCGATCGCCTGGTGCAGCATAATGGAGAATTGTGTGGGGGCAAACACGTGTACATTGCCGCGTTCTTTATCAAGTACATAAACCGTATCATTCTCATCTGATGCAATACCGGAAGCAACCGTCAACAATCCGTTCCGTTCTGCTGTGATGGCCAAGCCGCCAAAGGTAAAGAGGATATTTCCGTCTGAATCATACTCATAAATCAAGCCGGCTTCCGTTACTGCATACATCTGACCGTATCTTCCTACAGAAAGATCGACAAAGTTTCTTTCGTAGCCAGTCATTTGATTTTTTTCAAGCATATTGATGCCGGATATGTTGTGTTTTTTAAGGGAATACATAAATGTACCACTCGTCAAGGAGTAGATCAGACCCTTATCAGAAAGTGAAACATTGCTGAAGGTGTACGGAACCTTGTTAAACAGTCTGGCCTTTTGTTCCTCAGAAAAAAACAACTCCTGCAAAACTTCAATCGGAGAAAGGGCCAGAAAGTTATACCCAAAATAACCAAGGAAATCACCATTTTCAGCAAGCTGAATGATACCTTCGAATGTACCGTCGCTGGTGATATAGAGGGTCCCTGCTTTGTCTGCCGCCACCTTGGTCGGTTTATAAATTCCGTTGGCGCCAAATGTAATGCTTTGAGGGCGGCCATATTCACGCAACAGATTTCCCTTTGTATCAAACTGATAAACCTTATCCGTATCAGCCACATAGATTTTATCATTCATTGCATGGAAGACGCCTGTGGGAGCACTTAAAACATCCTCACCGAAAGTGGTAATCTGATCGGTTGTAAGGTTGCGAACAACAATTCGGGAGTTGCCAGTGTCAGCAATATACATAATATTGCCCCGTACATAGATATCCGATGCCGATGAAAGCTTGTAATCCTGAAACAAAACTTCCTCTACGAGATATGCGTCTTGTGTGCGTATCCATTCCATATCAGCAGAAAGCGTGTAAGTATAAGCCGTCGCATTTGTTGCCTTGACAGGTTTTGCTACTAAGCTGAAAAGCAATATCATACAAACCAGGAGAAGAATGACCTGCCTTGCCGTTCTCTTTATAAGCATAGCTCTGCATCCCTTCCTTTCTTATTTAATACCCGAATGTGCCATCGTGTTCATAACTCGGGATTGTAAAATCAAAAACAATAGTAAGTTGGGTAGGAACATAATTAGCGAGGCTGCAGCAGACATACCCTGACCGGCAAGGCTGTTGCCTGATGATGCTGATGACAGCGTACTCATGTAAAAGGCAAAGTTTTTAAGATGCTCAGAATTGATCAACATGCTTGAAGCTTCTGTGGAATTCCAAGCCGTCTGAAAGGATAGAATCGCCACGGTTGATATGGCTGGTTTTATGATGGGAAGTATAATAGCGAATACAATGTAATAATCATTGGCTCCGTCTATTTGCGCGGCTTCCACCAGTGCATCCGGAAACTGGTCAATAAACTGCTTGATCAAGAACAAGCCCACAGGCATGGCAAGCATAGGCAGGATGTGAGCCAAAAAAGTATCCAAAAGACCAACGTTTTTCATAATGATATAGCGCGGAATGGTCACAGCAATGGGGACAAACATCATAGAAAGCGTATTCAATTTAAAAATAATCGCTTTGCCCTTGAATTGCTTCTTTGACAATACATAGCCTGCAAATACTGAAATGATAATGGACAAGCCCATGACAGCAGCGGTAGCTATTATACTATTAAACATGTAAATGGACATCGGTTGATTGGAATTAGAGGTTGCCGAAAACAACTTTGCAAAATTGTCAAAGGTCGGACGTGTTGTTATAAATTTAGGGGGATAAGCCAATAGCTCATCCATAGGTTTAAACGCATGGAAGATAATGTATACAATCGGCAAGGCCATAAAGATTGCAAATGGAACCATAAAAAAGTAGAACTTTAATTGTCCCTTATCAAACTTCGCCGGATTAATGCTGATACCGTTGTACCTGCTTTTTTTCTTTGCCATAACTAACTCCTTTCCGTAGCAAAAGAGTACACACTCAATCCCGTTCTCCAAACAGCTTGTATGAAACTTTGGAGGCAAGCCAAATGACACCGAGAAGGATTACCGATAAGGCGGCAGCATAACCCATCTCATACCGCAAAAAGCCGAAGTCTTCTATGTGGTTGACTAGTAGCTGACCGGCATTCATAGGCGTTGGATTGGATCCGGAAAGTGCAACACCGATACCGGCTGTACTGAATGTATTTACCACAGCCATCACGGCACCAAACAACATTTGTGGTTTGATCGTAGGGATCGTAATGTAGAATATTTCTTGAAATCGGTTTCGAATACCGTCTATGTACGAAGCCTCATAGACTTCATGATCTACATTCAAAATACCGGACAGCATAGCCAAAAACCCAACACCCATACTACTCCACAGGGCAACAAGGATCATAATCGGCATTAAGTATTTGGGGGACTGAAGCCAGAGTATAGGCTCTTGAATAAAACCCATTCGCAACAAATAGCTGTTCAAATAACCCGTTCTGTCACCGCTAAAGATAATGGCCCACACGGTAGAGATGATAACGCCGGATGTCATTGACGGCGAATAAATGATAATGGCAAGAATTGTACGCGGTAGCTTTGTCAACTGCGAAAGTACCCAAGCTAATAGAAAGGACAGCATATATCCGCCGGGGCCTACGATTAACGCATATTGAATGGTATTGGGCAGTACCTTTTGCATAAAAACAGGGTCTTGCGTAAGGACCAGAATATAATTCTTTATCCCCACAATTTTGGGTGGCTGCACCGAGTTGTATTGGGTGAACGAAAGCGTTATAGCAACGATTACAGGCACCACAATAAACAAGAAAAACATGAGTAAGAACGGCGCAAGCATTACCCAATGGGACTGTTTAACAAAAAAGCTTTTCAATTTATTCATGTACCGATATGCTATCTGCTTATAAAAGGGATAGCAGACCCCTCACCGCCTTTTCTTCAATTTCTGAGCAAATGAATCGTTTCTTATTTTTCTCCGAATAAAATCTCGCGCGCTGTCATAATCGTATAATCCTTCACATATTGACCCTCCTTGATATAACCAAACTCTTCAAGCTTACGGTTGATTTCACGATTGATGTTCTGAGTGGCTTTATCAAGTGCTACACGAGGGTTCATGCCCTGCGTGACAATCCCCAACCAGGCGTTTGTCAGCTCACGATCAAGCATGTATCCGGCTGGATGCTTAGGAACTTCCTTTATTTCTTGCCACTGAGCAAGAATGATATCCTTGTGCTTTTGTGGCAGTTCTAACTTATCAAAGGCCTTTAAGTTTGCGGAGTTCCACAAATATTCCGGCCCGTACTTGGTTTGAAGTAAATAGGCAAATTCAACCTGGGTACGCTCAGACAACCACCACTTGATAAATTCCCATGATTGTTCTTTTAAGTTGGAGCTTTCAAAGATCATGCATGAGCGCTCAGCTGCGGTATAAGCCCGATTGATACTGCCATCCGCTTGACGTGTACCTGGGGCATACGAAATCTCCCAGCGATCGGCTATTTCCGGCGCTGCATTCATTAAGCGCACATAGTCACCAAACCATCCTACCCCTATGGGTACGGTTGCATATCGAAAACTGTTGTAAAAGCTTGGGATATGAGGCTGAAGAGAATAGTAGCTATACAAATCCGTAAGTGTGCTAAAGCCTCTGATCGCTTCCTCTGAATTTAAAAGAGATTCATGTCCGTTAGGCGTGAAGAACGAAGCACCCACCTGGTAAATAAACGGTGAGATTGCATACATTGGCTTTGTCCCTTGAAAATTAGATAAAGGGATAAAGAAATTCATACTGTTGCGCCGAAGTACAGGCATTATCTCAGCCACATCGTCCCAGGTTTCAGGCGTTTTCAGTCCAAGGTTATCCATCACATCTTTTCTGTACATCAGCACAAAAAAGTCCTGTGTTTCAATCATTCCATAGATTTTACCTTCAAAAACATAACCATCCAATGCATCTACGTTAAAGTTTTCAGATACGAAATCAGCAAAATCGGGAAATTGGGTAAAATCCGTTACTGCACCACGGAGCGCAAGATCGTAAGGTGCGCTTGCAGTGGAACTTAGTACGATATCCGGGGCGGTATCGGTTGCATTTGATAGGATCATCTTCTGTTCATTGGGCATGACAGACAGGCGAACAGGGATACCTGTTTCAGGAGTAAACTGGGTATCAGCAATATTCTGTAAGGTTTGAACATAATTGATTGGCCGGTTCACCCAGATATTGAGTTCCCCTTCGCGCTTTTTGCTTACACTGTATGCAGAATTGGGTGAAAACAATGCGGAGAAGAAGCGCTTTACGCCTTCAGCAGTCTGCTCTACGACGCCTACCTTGGCTCGTGGTAAATCGACCTGATTCTGATAAACATATACCCGATCAAGACTGAGGTTCTGAAGCACAACATCTGTACAGAAAACAGAAAGCAGCTGAGTAGTCGACCCACTTCCCTGATTGAGTAGATTAAGCTTTGCAGGAATCTTTTTTGGCTTTTTTAAGAGCATATCAAGGTTTTCTGCGGCAAGGTTTAAGTTCGTCGCAGCCTTCGCATTTGCTCCACTCATCTGTTTGAACTCTGTAAAGAGGGTTTTAAGCTCATCGGAATAGCCTTTCAATTTATCCGTAATGCCAGGAAAGTAACTTTCAATTTCCCAATTTCTGTAAGCAGACACTTTATCGCCAGAGAGTTTTCCTATCTCAATACCCAAGTCAGAGATATCAGAAGATATCTCACGTACACGGCTGATAAATCGTTCAATCGGAGCCCCATCCAACTCTATTCTTAGGGTATGTATGCCTTCATCAAGCCAAAAGGACATAGGCTTTCCTGAAAGGGATAAGGTTTCGTTTTTAAATTCTGTTTTCGTATAATTAAATGGATATGATTTAAGCTCTTGACAGGGTATTTCACCATCAATCAGTATGCTGGCATAGACAGGCATATTTTCCTTCAAGCTTTGTTGATATCTAAATCCAAGCTGATAGTTACCTCCTTGACGAACATCCAGCACCCATTCAATCCATTGCCCAGGATTTTTAAAGGATTGATCATCAATAACATTCAGTTTTTTTTGCGTCAGCTGATAAGGGCTTAACGCTTTATTCTGCATGTTTTTCGGACGGATATAAGAATCAGATTTTTTTACATAATCTTCCGCCTCTATCGTAAGCAAACTATTGCCATCTGATTCGCCTCGAAAAATTTCACTATATTGGCGAACAGACTGAGGCTTTACCGCACGGATACTTACAATATCCAGTGCTGCTCTGCCGTTAGTAATTTCAATTGAGTTCTCCCCTTTTTTTAAGGTGTATTCCAAAGGCGTTTTGTCAAGTGATACACTGTCAATCAAGCGCTCTTTTGTATAAGCCTCCATAACCACTTGTTCCGGCGCAACTTCATTACTGTAACGGTCTTTTCTATACTCCTTTGTAGAATCCTCCCAGAGCGAACGAGTGTCAACCGAATTCGTTTGCTCACCCACACTCACCGTTATTGTACTGTTTAAAACGATTTCTTGAAGCGGCATATACTCTATTTCAATATTGTATAAACCGTCTTCTTCAGCGTTTACTGAAACTATTTTTGTTTCATTCTCCTTTAAAACAAAACCTGCAGGATTAGCCTCCATCAATTTCTCAGAAGCAGGCATAACAGCAAGATCATCGGCCGCTTTTTGTTTTTCTGTTGCAGATACTTCAAGCGGAAGCAATCCCATCAGACAGCCGATTACGGTTAATAACGAAATAATGCTCTTAAATTTCCGTTTATTATGCATAGTACAGCCCCCACATCTTCGTTGTTTTATCCTGCTATAGTAGGCATTCAAGTTTCCAAATTGCCCGTGAGAAGAACTCTGTCAAGGAATTCGTTCTGCGTTATGCGAAGAATCTGAGAACCTTTTTGCCGAACCTATACATGCAATCAACAACGACCATCAACAAAAATTACTGATCTTATTGAAAGCGGTGACAATGTTAAAATAACAATATCACCGCTTTCTTCAATTTATCACTATTCTTATCACTATTCTAAAACAAACGTAAGCCTATTTAAAAGAATCATTCATAAGCCGGATCGAATGCAATCATTCACAAATGCTATCGTTCACAAAGCAACAGTGCTTATTTCAGTGAAGAAAGAACCTCATTGAAGGCCTTTTCAAATTCAGCATTTACCTTTGCCTCTATATCAGCTGCAACCGAGGCCGGTGCTAGTTTGCCTGTTTGAAGGTCATCGCGAATGGGGTCTAAGAGGGGATTAATAATAGATCCAATATCCACTGTTCCCTTACTTACATCACCGCGAACACTGTTAGCCATATTCTCATACATAAACATTTCGCCGGGTTTAATCGTCTTAGACTCTTTAAGCTTGGCGATAACATCTGGATGAAGAGAAGCCGGCACGAAATTTGGAGCATGTGTACCAGTTGCTTCATCTGGTCTGTCATAAGCATTCTGTAATCTTACAATATTACCATAAGAGCCGTGTCCAAGAAACTTTGCTACCTCATAGGCAGCTTGTTTATTTTCAGCCTTAACAACGGGTGTCATAAAGACGTAATTAAAACCGGCAGGATTCTTGTATCCTACTGCTGGATCTTGAGGAATTGGATAGTAATCCCAGTTGAAAGGAAGGTGCTTATGCCAGCCGCCCTTTTCCCATGTTCCTTCAAAATGCATCAAAATTTTACTTTCACCCATAGCGTTCGCATCTTTACCGAATTTTTTCTCGTAGTCGTCTGCTTTTCCAGAGTCACGCAAAAACTGGTTCTTCAACTCATCACCAAACAACCCTTTTACTGCTTTCAGTTCTGCTACATACTTGATACCCTTTTCCCAGGAGCCATTTGTAAAATCAAATTTGAACGTTTCCGGGTTAAACTGGTCAATACATAATACTGGATCCGATGCCGTTGAAAGTAAGTTTGCAATCAATTTAGAGTTCGTAATACCAGACAACTCATCGGTTGTGGCTTTTTTGGCCAGACGCATAAATTCGTCTATTGTCCAATTATAACTGGGAATGTCTTCGTTAATCGTTTCCAACATATCCAGATTCACGATGACAGCGTTAAAAACAACGCTGGTCGGCAAAGCATACGCCTTCCCCTTGAGCGAAAAAGCGTCCAGTGCACTCTCTGGGATATATTGCGCTTCAGCATCTGTTTCAAGTAAATCATTTAATGGAGCAATCCAATTTTGTGTATGGAAGAAGCCTAAAGAATCCCAGCCCATAACTACATCGGGGAGAGCACCAGCAGACGCTTTAACAGTAAGAAATTTACCAAGTCCTTCTCCACCGGCCCAGTTGTCCATTACAAGTTCTACATTGGGATATAGCTCGTTTAATTTGTCCAAACCTTCTCTTTTCATGTCGTTTTGCAGATCGCCACCCCAGTTCGGAATGGATACCACAACTTTCCCTTTAACCGATGCAGGATCAATTCCTTTAGTGCCTTCACTAGCTTTACTGTTGCTGTCTTTTCCTTCGGTAACTGCTGGACTTGGAGCAGAAGTACTGCTACTGCCAGTATTGCCATCATTACCAGTATTGCCAGTATTGCCACTACAAGCAGCAAGCGACCCCATTACAATTGCCATTGCCAAAAATGTACATAACTTTTTTTTCATAAAATGATTCCTCCTTATAAAATTTAATTTCTAGTTCATCCTATTCCTCTTATACCCAGCTTCTTACACTTATTTCCCTTCTTTAATGACACCCCCTTTTACGCTTGAGGCCACCACTGAAACCTCTGAAAAGCACCAATGTTCGTAAAGCATGGTGTGTTCTCCAGAAAAATTTGAGCATAGAATTCTATATTATATTTTTCATAATACAGCAAACTTGAAATAGAAACGTTTTTATTTTAAGGCGACAACCATCAAGGAAATCCAATATTTGGTACATAAAACTAAAATACATGACAATGCTTATGAATAATAAAATGTAAAATCTCAAGATTCATAACAATTTAGTATAAATTATGTCCATGATTTTATATCTTTTTATAATTTTATTTGTAATAACGATTTTATTAATATCATAGTACTCGGATATCTGCAGAACTGCGAATGACCACTTTTGTCGAAAGAAAATGTCTTTTTCCCTCAATCTCGCCATTAATCATGCTTATTAGCGTTTCTGCTGCTACTCGCCCCATAGCACTGCGCGGACTCTGCACTGTTGTTAATGGCGGAAAGAAAAACTCTGACAACATATCATCATCAAAACCTACTACGCTTACATTGCTCGGCACCTTGTAGCCAAACAGATCCAACGCTTGTATGACTCCGAACGCCATTTCGTCGTTCGCTGCAAAAAACGCATCAGGTAAGCGTATGCCTTTATTGCAACATGCGGTAATCGCATTGTAAGCATTAGATTGGGAATAATATCCTACGCACTCAAAAGCAGTGTATGGTTTTAGATTGTGTTCTGAAAGTGCATCAAGGTACCCCTTGTACCTCATCTGATTATCATAATTATGTCGTCCGTGAATAAAAGATATAGAACGATGCCCTGTTTTTATTAGGTATTTGGTCAGCTGATAACTGCCGTGTTTGTTGTCTATAAGTACACTTGATATATTCGGGCGTACAATCTCCCGATCGACAAACACCACAGGAAATCCACTTGCGGCCAGTTTTTCCATATCGGAATCGCTTATTTCTGCATCAAGAATAATGGCCCCATCATTCATACCGTTCAGTATAGTATTTATAATATTCGCTCGTTCTTTTACGGCCGGGAAAAAAATATTTACCGAGAATTCACGCATTGCTGCGGTTGTTGACGCTGACTGCAAAAGTTCAAGGTAAAATTCACCCGTGATATAGTTTAAAAAAACACCTATTTTATTTTGTTTTGCTTGACGTAAGCTTTGCCCATGAATATTAGGTGTATAGCCAAGCGCCTTGACCGCCAACAATACCTTTTCTTGTGTTTGGCTGCTGACTATTTCTGGATTATTAAGAACATTTGACACAGTTGAAACCGCTACGCCTGCATGTTTTGCGACCTCTTTAATTGTAACCACACTAAATCAATCCCCACATTCGATAATACTGTTCCTGCATATATTTTGCTAACTCCATCTCATTTGCCTTTTCAAAGCCTATAAGCCAAAAGCCTCTAAGGGATACAAGAATTCTTGAACTGCCTTCGGTGGCGGCTTTAAACCCTTGGGAGTTGGAGCATGAGCAAGTATACACGTAAAATAAGCATTGTCAACCTGCTGTGATTTTTGGTTACTTTCTATCATTTAACACCAGTCTTTTAAATCATAGCTTTCCAAATATTGCTTGGTGTTTTGTAGCATTTCTATGAAGAGCTTTCTGGAGTCACGCAGCGTTATCGTTACTAACGGATCGTTTACAAAGGCTTTGTACGCCAATTCCAAATCCCTTTCCTTTACGGCACTTGCTATTGTGTTTTGATTATATACATGACGGGAAACCAAGGGATATAGTTCGTTAGATAGTTTCCCTGCAACCAACGGAACTATACGATTATTAGAAAACTGAGCGTTTGTTTCTACTATACTGCCAAGGGGTAGATCGGGTGCTTGACCTATATTGGGAATGTTTACATTTGTTACAATGGTATCAAGTCCGAGTAAAGCTTTCATTTGCCTTACACCATCTTCACCTGTTCTCCAAAGTACAAACTTCTCCTCGCCTTTGAGCATGCGCTCACTTTTCGCAAGCCTATTCTTAAGATCATCCTTACGCCATTGGACGGGGGTTAAAGCAAAGTCCCAAGCTTTTACTACTTCTGGGTTTTTAATATACCAGTCTCCAGGACAGAATTCTGCAAGATGACGATCACCGGCCGCTGCGATGGCTCCATAACGCATAAACAGGTCAAATTTTATTCTTTCCTTTGCATAAAAGATGCTGTTCATCCAATGGCCTTCCTGAGAGTGTACATATCCTTCTGGGTGGTCTTCAATAAACTTACGGTAGATCGGAAGAACATCTATCCCTTTGTACTCTACTTTATCAAGCCAAGTGAAATGATTAATGCCTATTACATTGCAGACTAAATCTTCTCGGGTTACACCCTCTACACCCAAGGCTTGCTGAACAATCTTTGCTATCAACCCCTGTGTTCCAAACACCTCATGACAGCAGCCAAATGCTTTAATCTTTGGAAATGTATTATAAAGGGATTTCATGCAAAGCGACATTGGGTTTGTATAGCTGATAACCCAGGCATTAGGACAGTTCTTTTCTACTGCCTTTGCTATCACTTCATACATTGGTAAGGTTCTGAGCGCTCGTACTAGCCCTGCAGGTCCTACCGTATCCCCTACTGATTGATATATGCCGTACTTCTCCGGGGTATGTACATCGCTTTCCATTTCATCAAAAGTCCCAGGCAATATGGATATAACTACAAAGTCTACCCCCTTTACTGCCTCGTCAAGGGTTTCGTATACCTTATACTGCCATTCCCCTTTTACATCATCTCTGCCATTGAGTGAATTGCCTATTTTTTCGTTTGCTTTGGCTGCCTCCATGTCAATATCATAGAGCCTGACTTCACCTGACAAGCAACCTTCAAGGGCTAAATCACTCATTAAACCCCAAGCCCAACCTCTTGAACCTCCACCGATGTAAGCTATTTTTACAGACCTAACACTTGCATCTTTTAAACTTGACTCATGTCTTTGCATAAATAAGCCTCCTTTCTTATTGATTATATAGTAACTATTTACGAATACAATATCGAAAGTTGCTTTCAAGCACGGTTTTTAATCAAAACTTGCGATAACAAGATTTGATTAAAACCTGCCAATAAAAGCAAGCTTAAACCTTGAATCATCCTTTAAAAAAAGTATAATTTCAATCAGTCTTCTTTCTTCTGGTTTCGGTATTGCAAGGGTGAGATGCCCATAACCTTTTTAAACATTCTGCAAAAGTTGGTTTCATTATCAAAGCCTATCATCTCAGCGATTTTTGCTATACTGGTTCCCGTATTATTTAAAAGCCGCCTTGCCTCGTTGATTTTCACCATCTCAAAATATTGCTTGAAAGTAATTCCCATGAGCTGTTTAAACTTATGGCAAAAATAATACTTGCTCATAAAAAATTTTTTTGAGATATCATCCAACGACAATCTTTCATTATAGTGTGCTTTAATAAAACGAATCGCTTTTAACAGGTTTTGTTCTGAGTAGTCATAAACTTCATACTGTTTTTTTGGTACTCTTGAAAGCAGTATAAACAACTCACTCATCAATATCTCTGCATATGTAATGGAAATTTTTTGTGGCTTGCATAGTATGCATTCGGACTCAATGTTTAAGATGACCTGTTCCAACCTTTGCTTTAAATAACCCTCTGGCTTAAAAATACAGAGTTGAAACAAGTCTTCTATCGTTATATCTTTTATATGATGCGTTACCCCGCTTAAAAATTTACTGTTAAAATTAATTAAAATACGTTCAAACCCATTGCCATCTGCTGCAAAGGTATGATGCAGCTCATATTCGCTGATTAAAACGATATCTCCCGCTTCTACTTTATAGGCTCTGTCATTAACGAAGTAGTATCTCTCACCGTATACTTGATAGTAGATTTCATAGTGCTCATGAAAATGGTTTCCAGGCATATTCATTGGTGCCACATAGGTCATTCTTTCGGCATCGAAGTTTTTTCCACCAAAAATTAAGTCCTGTTCTTTCATTAATAAAGCCCCCCTTATTCTGGTTCATTATAACAAACAATACGATGTGTATAAAGCAGAAGGCAGTGCAAAACATAATTTTTATTGATATGGAGTTGATTTATGAAAAAGCTTTTGATTATTGGTGACAGCATCGCTATCCATTTTGCCCCTTTTTTGAAAACATATCTTTCGGATACTTTTGAATTCGTTACGGTAAAGGGCGAGCTGGAAGCCTTAGCTGATTTGGACAATCCTGTGGGTTCTAACTTTGGAACGAGCACAAACGTTTTGCGTTTCACCAAAGAGAACATCGACAAGATAGACTGTAATTGTGTGCTGATAAACTGCGGCCTGCATGACTTGAAGGTCAATCCCCTCAGCAAGGAGTATGAAACCAGTCTTATAGAGTACGAAAGAAATCTTGAGGAAATAACAAGCTTGTTTATTAATAAGGGTGTCAAAATCATTTGGTATCGGTTGGTTCCCGTGTATGACCAAACGCATAATCCAAAAATCGGCCATACCTTTTTGCGCTTTCATGAGGATGTGAAGAAATTCAATGCGCTTGCTGATAGGATTATGGCAAGCAAAGGCATTCCAAGGATTGATTTATATCAGTTCACCTTACAATTCGGCGAATCAGCGGTGTATGATCATGTCCATTTCACCGAGGAAGTAAGAGCCTTACAGGCGGCATATATTGCAGGTTGTTTAACCATGCTTATTACTTAATACGAAAACATGATGGTCAGTGGACGCTCACATGGATTTTTTATGCATGGTGGCGGGTGAAAACAGCCATGGGCTGTTGAAAGGAAGGGGAAAAAATATGTATCAATTAAAAAATGACTTGTACGAAATTGAAATTGATGAAATGGGGGCAATCACTTGGCTTATAAGTTTAAAAACCAATTGGAACATCATTCATCAACCAAAGTTGTCTTTGGCTGTCAGTTTGCTTGTTCCAACGAATACCCATCGAAACAACCGTGCTAAAAGTGGAAAACCAAGTGCTATCCTTGCAAAGAATGATCAGATTGATCTTTATTGGGACAGCTTTACAGGGGATAAATCCGGGGTCCTTACGATTCATGTCTGCATGAGTATCCAACTTTCCGAAAAGGGACTGACCTTTGTTTTAAAGGTACATAATAAATCTTTCTATGTTATTGAAGAGCTCTGGTGCCCCTGTTTGGGTGGTATCAAGGAACCGGCAGGGGAAGAAAAGCTGGAGACGATGGTATCGGATGCTTGCGGCAGTATTTGGGGAACACGGCTTGGGGACGGCTTTCCTATGGAATGGGGCTATTGGGGAACAGACTATCCTACTTTTATAAGAAGCTATCCTGACCGATCCAATTTTTATCCCTTTATACTGGTTACTAACGGCAACCAGGGGCTATATATTGGCGTACATGACAAAGAACCGAACACTGTACATTTTATACATCAGCTTATTCCCGGGTATGTTGAGGGCAGATATCGGACGATTCCTGTTGATAAGGAATTCAATGGCTTGCCCGCAGGAATCGTCTTAAGCATTGCCCGTATGCCCTTTATTCAACCCAACGAAACCGCAGAGCTTGCACCTGTGGTCATGACTTTTTTTCAGGGAGATTGGCACAACGGCCTTCATTCCTATTTGGATTTCAGAAAGGAATGGTTTCAGTTTAAGCCCCAGCCTAAGTGGCTCAAATCTATTGATTGCTGGCTGACCTTGCATATGAATTCACCCGAGGCCTGTGTTCGTTACAGATACAGAGACTTACCAGAGCTTATGCGCGAGGCAAAGGGAAAGGGCGTTCAACTTTTACAGCTCATCGGTTGGGCAAGAGGTGGGCAAGACGGCGACGAGCCCTTTCAGGATACAGAGCCATTGTTGGGAAGCAGAGAAGAATTGGCCAGTGCTATAAAGGAAATAGAGGATATGGGAATTCGAGTTCTCTTGATGTGTAAGTTTAAATGGGCAGATCAATCGGTGCCTGAATGGGAAAATGAAATACTACCTCATACTATTAAGGATATGTATGGAAACTACGTTCAGTTCGGCGGCTATGCTTATCAAACCTTGGCTCAGGAGATCAGCGGTGTCAGCAGGCGGAACGGAGGCGCACTTTGCCATCTTTCTGAGGATTTCCGCCGCTTTGCTTGTGATGAATTCAAAAAAATTGTAGACTTGGGTTGCAGCGGTATACTCTATGACGAGCTTAACAATCACGGAATGACTATGTGCTTTGATAAAAACCATCATCACCGCTGGGGTGAATGCGTTACCAAAGGCACCTTAAAGCTTACAGATGAATTCTATACGCTTGCAAAAAGTGTGAATCCCGAGTTTATGTTTGCGGCAGAGGGACCAAAGGATTTTTTGGCACAGTATTATCCAGTAAACTATATCCGAAGCTGGGGATATCATAAGCCCTTCGGCAAGTTTCTTACGCCTGAACTGTACTATGCTACCTGTATAACAGGCATGGATGACAGAGAAATGCTCAATCAATGCCTTGCATATGGCTACATTATTAATTACGAGCCTTATAATTTCAAAGGCAGGATAACTGATATACCTCAAACCGTTGACTACGGACAAAAGGTGCAGGCAGTAAGGCGAAGGTTGTGGAAATATGTCTGGGAAGGCAGATTTACAGATACGGTAGGTGCTGCTGTTTCTGCTACTCATAAGGATTTCTTGTATTCTGTATTTTTGAATACGGACAATCACAAGCGTGCTGTGGTGCTTGTAAACAACAGTAAAACGGAGTTATTAGAGGCAAGCGTGGCCTTGGAGCAAGCTACGCAATTTGAAGTTCACTTTGTTGAAACTGAGGAAACTACTTATACAGACTGCAAGGTCAGCGTTCCAGCTCGTTCTCTTGTCGTGTTGGTGGAGCAATAACGTATAGGAGTAACCTCAGTCTCGTAAGCATTTACCAAGCCGCCTTCATTGAACCCAGATGAATTCGACTATCAAGCGGCGGCCTTGCAAGTTAAAAGTAACTCAGTAAAAAACACCTTAATTTGGTTTTAAGGCATTGGAAAAAATAAACTATCCAAAAAACAAAGGAAGACATATCACCGCAGATGATGTAAAGTACTGTTTTTGCCAACAAAGCACAGATCAACAAAGAGAGGGAAATGTCAAAATGAGTTTAAAGAATTGTTTAAAAAACGTCAAGCTATTTATTAGTATAGCGTTTGAATACTTAACTGATAACTATTGTAGTCTGGCTCCTTCTTCTTTCTGTTGACGATTCTTACTTCTTTTTGCTTATCAAACTTTAAATTTAGAAATCATATTTGCAAGCAAATCCGACTGGCTATTTAGTTCCTCTGCAGCCGCTGCGACTTCCTCTGCTACGGCCGAGTTGGTTTGCACGATTCCAGAAATTTGATTGATACCGGCTGTAATTTGCGAAATGATCCCTGTTTGCTCACTCATGGCAACATAGATCTCATTGATTATTTGGGATACTGAATCAGTGTCTAAAACAATTTCTTTTAATGAAGTAGCTGCTTTATCAGCTGTTTTCATGCCATGATTTACCTTGCTAATGGTTTCTTCTATCAGGATTGCCGTACTCTTTGCTGCCTGTGAACTTCTTGTGGCAAGCGTACGCACTTCCTCTGCTACTACCGAAAAGCCTTTTCCGTGTTCGCCTGCTCTTGCTGCTTCAACTGTGGCATTTAAAGCCAAAAGGTTGGTTTGAGAAGCGATCTCATCTATAACCTTTATTATTTTTGAAGTATTATTGGAGGCTGTAATAATTTCATGCATAGAGGAAAGCATCATCCTCATTTCGGAATTGCCTACTTTAGCGCTTTCTGTTGATTTCTGTGAAAACGTATTGGCACTCTTAGCTTTGTCTGCTGTAACTTTAATTTGTTCATTTACTACAGCAACAAAAGCATTCAATTCTTCTACAGAACTTGCTTGTAAGCTTGCCCCATTGGAAAGACTTGATGACGAGACTGAAACCTGTTTGGCTCCCGTCAGTACACTATCTGCTGAAGTTTGAATACCGATAACGGTATTTCTTAGGATAACAGAGATTCGATTTATGGATTCCTTTATAAGACTAAACTGTCCTTCATATTCTCTTGTTATTTCGTGACTTAAATCTCCCATTGCAACATTTTCAAGTATAGTGGAGATTTCAGCGATATAGGAATTGGTAGAAACAATCATTTTGTTAAAGGAGTTCATCATATCTGCAAAGCTGCCTTTATATTCATTGTTTACGTGTACATCAAAATTACCTTTAGAGAGCGAAGCTAAAATTGTCTTTGATTCTTCAATAGGCTTTGCTACACCCTCTATCAAGTTGTTAAGGCTTTGTATTAGCTTGTTCCAGTCACCGGAATATTTATCTGCCTGTATTCTTCTAGTCAAGTCCCCATTTCTTGCAGAAGTGATCAGTAGCAGAATGTCCTTATTCATGGAATAAAGATTGCCCTTCAATCTATCAAAGATATCATTCAACATAGCTTTTTTACCCGGAAATTTCTTTAGCTCATACTCAAAATTACCATTGCTAATCTCATTGAAAGCATTCATGACAGTGAGCGTATCATTGATGAGTTCTTCAGAAAGAGTATTAATATAGTCTACCGTAGTTTTATACTCACCATCAAATTCTTGGCTTGCTATTTTCGCCTCAATATCACCATTGCGAATTTGAATCAATGCATCATCTATTTTAGAAGTTAGCATCTGAACCATATTTCGAAGCTTGCCGAAGGAATAGGCCAATAGTCCGAGCTCATCATTGCTTTTGAAGTTTAAATCTGCACTTAAATCCCCAAGTGAAAGACGTTCAACGTTATGTGTTATGACACTTATAGGCTTCGTATATCGTTTTATAATGAAATATAGTAACAAGGCAAGCAGAAACTGTAGAATTGTTCCCAATATATGAGTAACGATCTGCACATTTCTAACATTGTTGCTGACTTCGGCTTTTTTAACGGCACTTACAGATTGCCATGGCTGGCCATAAGAATTAAATTTGATTTCTGTTTTGGCAGTAATCGTATCCTCTTGATTCCCTAATTCAGATATGTGCTTGCCTGCTAGGCCTCTATCTTTGCTATGTGTGGCGATGATTCCGGTGTCAGAAACCAAATAGCTATAGCCTGTATCGAAGTATCCGCTTTTAATATCAAGGTCAGACATCATACTACTGTCTACATCAATTCCAACTAAGCCTATAAACCTTCCATTACTATCTTGAATGGGAGCAATCACAGAAACGACAACATAGTGCAAATATTCGTCATAATAGGGTGACGCAATATGAGGCTGGTTTAATTGCTGTGATTCTATAAAGTAGTCTGCTTCTGTAAAATCGGGCTCACAGATGAATGTTTCTATAATTTCCCCGTTTTCTCTATAAAAATATATTTCCTCAAATCCTTCGTAATCATTTGGTACCCCATATGTCTGGGCCAATTCGTCTGTAGCTTTCAGCCCACCATAAGCTTCATCTTCTAACCATTCAACATATACACCTTGTGCTTTGTCGTTCAGTGTTAAAAAAGACTTTACAAAAGCCTTGCTTGCAGAACCTCTTGTATATGGAGGCACCTCTTCAAGCTGGCCTGCCACTGCTTCTACAATATCCAGTAACCCATTGATGTAACTGTCTGTAGTCTGCGCATTGAGGCTTGATAAAATAGTTAATTCTTCAACGGACATTTTCTCAATGTGCCTTTTAAGAATAATGGAATTAAAGGAAATCAAGATACTAGTAACAATAAAAACAGATGGTATGACCCATCTTATTATTTTACCACTGAGTGTTTTTTTCATTGCTCACATCCTCCAACAAATAGTAAGGCATACTTTGAATTCTTGTCATAATTCTTCTCATTTCATTTCGCTTATGGCTTCATAATCCAAAAGATCCGCAAGGTTTATTATCTCCTCTAGGCGCTTCTTTCCACCTTCCGAAAGTGCTACTGCTTTCAGCACCTCAATCGCCTCATTGATTCCGTCGATGTCAAACTCTTCAGCACGATCTCTAATTTTTTCAAACTGTGCTTCTATTTCCTCTTGTGCTATTGTTGCCTTTTCCAGCACTTCGGTTTTTTCGGCGGCAAGGTAGGCAAGGCTATCCGCAAAAGCCTGATACAGAGCAATCAGCTTCTCAAAGCTTTTTGCCAGCGTTTCCTTATCACCAGCCTTGGCTGCAAACTCATGCGTCTTCGCAAGTTCAGACAACTCGGTCTGCTTGGCTATGGCTGCGACGGATTTCAAGGCATGGGTTTCAATCGCATAGTTCTTCAAGTCACCATCGCTAAACAGCTTTTTGAGCAGAGGAATTTTGCGCTGAGCGTCAAGAAAAATGCTACGTGAAATATCGTCTGATAGGGTTCCACTTTGCAAGATGGGTGTTCCGCTTACTTCTTCTATTAAGGGAATTGGCAGATGATCTTTTAGTATTTTATCCATTTTAATGATATCAATGGGTTTTGACAGATAATCGGTAAAGCCGTTTGTTAGGTACATCTCGCGCACGCCGCTGATGGCATTTGCTGTCAGCGCAATGATGGGTGTTTTTGTGTCCGTCCTACGGATAATGCCAGTGGCCTCCATACCATCCATGACCGGCATCATATGATCCATAAAGATAATATCAACTGGTTCCTTTTTCAATAAAGCCAAGCACTCCGAAGCACTTGCGGCGGTAGTCACCTTCAGTTGATAAGGCTTGATTAAGCCACTAGCGACTGCTAAATTCACCTCATTGTCATCAACAATCAATATACTTGCTTTCGGAGCGATAAAACTAACCGTAAAAGCACTTTTAACATCGTCTTTGAGCTGCTTGAAATCACCCATGGGCTTATCGCTTAAGATTTTTTGCGGAATAAACAGGGAAAAGGTCGAGCCCTTGCCATATTCACTCTCCACTGATACACTGCCACCCATAAGCTCAGCCAGACGTTTTGAGATGGACAGCCCCAAGCCGCTGCCCTCAATAGCACGGTTTTTTTGCATATCCACCTGCGAAAAGGAAGAAAACAACTTTTTCAAGTCCTCTGCTTTAATCCCTAGGCCTGTGTCACTTACTCGCATTGAAAGCGTAATGCTATTTTCGTTTCGTTCTCCGCTTACTTGTAGGATAACCTTACCTTGTTTTGTAAACTTGATCGAGTTGTTAATGTAATTGAGCAATATTTGCTTGATTCGTATTTCGTCCCCAAACAGTTCATAGGGCAAATTCGGGTCGGCTTCTATGATAAATTCAAGTGGCTTTTCTCCGATACGCATAACGGCCATGTTCGTAATATCACCCAGGATACTGGAAAGTTGATAAACTGCGGGAATGATTTCAAGCTTACCCGCTTCTATTTTTGAAAAGTCTAATATATCGTTAATAATGGTAAGTAGGGACCTACTGGCATTCTTGATTTTAGCTGCATAATCGCTTGCTTCCTCAAGACTGTCGGCCCGTAGTATCAGCTCCGACATACCTGATATGGCGTTCATCGGCGTTCTAATCTCGTGGGACATGTTGGCGAGAAAGTCCGACTTTGCCTGATTGGCGCGGGTAGCCTCCTCACGTTTGTTTTCCACAATCTTTAGAAGTGTTTTTGCATTTTTGTTTTTAACCTCAATGGTTCTTTTTTGGGCGTTCACAAAACCGATCAATACAAGCAGCATCACCTGCCCAATATACAGGGTAACAAGCTTGATGATGATATCTCGCGGCTCCATAAGGGCGGCGAAGGTGAGGCTAGGAAAGAACAGCAGTAGCACGGCATACAAAATGCTGATGTACGCACCCTGATAGAGATTCAGCCCTTTATCAAGGTGCAAGCTGTTAAGGCAGATAATGGCAAGAAAGGTACCTTGTATCAAGCCTATATCCCCTCTAACAAAACCATAAATGGCAGCGAAGGTTAAAAGAAAGGTGGCTATCGCATACTTTTGAACAGCCACAGCCCCACTTTTGCGAAAAGTTAAATACGAACTTACAATCGTGGTAGCTAGACCATAAAAACTCAACAATTGACCAGAATGCTGTGAAAAACTATGCAAAATGAAATAGGTACTAAACAGGATCTGCACCATAAAAATGATTTTGCCTTCAATGCCAACCTTAGTCTGCATTCCGCTTCACCTCCGGCAAAACAAAGTTTAAAATTCGTGGTATGACCTCAATCTTGATTTCATCCACCTTTGTAATTTCACCGTCGTAGTTTAGCAGGATGGGTGCCAAGTCCTTACGTTTCACGCGAAATTTCTTCACATCATAGTAGCTGTGGATTGCCGCATTCTCAGCGCCCTCTTTATAGCTCTGAATATTTTTAAAAAACTGAGCTGCGTTACTCACCAATGAAAGTGAGACATTCAGAATGCCATCACAAATATCTGTGCGCTTTCTGGGATGAAAGCTACGGCCATAGCGGATACCATTCATCGCCACACCGAAGGAAAAACTCAGTTCACATTTTAGATCATCGCAAAAGAGGTTGTGCTGTATGGTTCGTATCTTAGGAATATTATGGATTGCAGGCAGCATATAAGCAAGACTTGGATGCAAAAGCCCCATTTTACGGTAAAAGGTCTTGTTCATATCAGCGCCAACTTGCGCATCAAGTCCAAAGCACACGTGATTAATCGCATAAAGCTCATTCGCTTTTATAATGTCAACTTTTTTGATTTTGGCTTTAAAAAGGTGTGCAAGATCAAAAAATCCATCTTTGTTTCTGGGAAATGCTTCTATAATATCATTGCTTATACCGATGGGATAAACGGCAAGCTCCGCCTTATCAAAATTAACAATACCATTCAGCACTTCACAAACAGTACCCAAGCCCCCACAGGCGTAAAAGCGTATGGTTTCATTTTCAAAGAAGCCGCACATTGAGCGGGTAAGCTCAGTTGCATGAGTGGGATATTCTGTAACAAAGGTAAAATATTCCTCATCCAAATTACTAAAAAGACTTTCTATCTCTGCAAGTATCAATTCTGATTTATCAACCGTCCCTGCTTTGGGGTTAATAATAAAAATATGTTTCATCTCATTTCCCCCCAGTAAAAGTCTCCCATGACATGCTTAAGTTTAAAAGACAGCGCCGAAATTCCTCTGCACAGTCAAGAAAGGCATCCACAATACAGGGTTGAAAATGACTCCCCCTCCCTTCAGTGATAATTTCCACCGCCTTCTCATGTGAATAGGGCTCCTTGTACGGCCTGCGTGAGGTTAAAGCATCATAGACATCAGCAATCGCCATGATCCTTGCACAGAGGGGGATATCTTCTCCGGAGGTTCCTTTGAAGTAACCGCTGCCGTCCCATTTTTCGTGATGATAGAACGCCATATCTCGAGCCACATATAAAAAGCTCTCCAAGCTGGTCTGATCAATTGCACTTTGCAGCGTCTCTCCGCCAAGCCGTGAATGCTCTTTCATAAACTGAAACTCTTCATCGGTAAAGCGTCCGGGTTTGCATAGGATTTCATCCTTAATGCCCACCTTACCAATATCATGCAGTGCTGCTGAACGCAGTAGGTCGTTGACAAATTTCTCGTTCAGTTCCTCTGCATACAGGCCCAAGGCTCGCATCTTATCCACTAGTATTTTTATGTAAACACAGGTGCGCTTAATATGTTCTCCGGTGTAACCATCACGGCAGCCTACAAGCTCGGCTATGCTTATAGAGATCGCATTTTGCAATTCCTCCACCATCTTCGTCTTTTCTTCCACTATGCCCTCAAGGTTTTTACGGTAGTCACTGATTTCAAGGTGCAGCTTCACCCTTGACAATAGTGTTTCGCTGACAAAGGGCTTGTTAATAAAGTCCACCACACCCATTGATAAGGCTCTTGCCTCTGTTTCGGGGCTTGTGAGTGCAGTGAGGAAGATGATAGGCGCAATCTGAAGCTGTCCATTTTCCTTTAGCTGATTTACAACCTCAAATCCGTCAAGAATCGGCATTTCAATATCAAGCAGTATAAGGTCTGGCACGTTTTTCTGCAAAAATTTAAGTACCTGAGCGCCCGATGTGAGCATAGTTACCTTGTAATGCGGATCCAAAGCCGCCTTGGCGACCTTGAGATTTGTAACATTGTCATCAACTACTAAAATATGCTTCATAGCTAATCCTCCATAAGCAATGTCTCAGTTTATATAACATTTCTAAGCCACCTTCATTCAATCTTGATCAATTCTATTGTTTTGAGCGGAGGCTTTGCAAAGCTAAACGGTACTGAGTACGCTAATAAAAAAGGGTGACAACTGTCACCCTATAACAAATTCATTTTAAGTTGCATCAATTCAAGTGTCAGTTCAGCCTTGGCCAACTAATTCATAGTCCATGTCCTCATCATAAAGATTTGAGCAGTTTTTTTGCTTTGACTTACTGGAAAGTTTTGATTTTCCTTTCTTGCGACTTTCGAAATCAAATTCAATGGTTTCGGAGCTTTTCTTTTTTTGAATCTCCAATTCCTTCTCCAACCGCTTCATTCTGTCAAAGCGGTCATACTCCGTTTCCTTTTTTGACACAAAGACACTCCTTTATTGATTATGTATTCAATAAGCCTTCAGAGCCCTTTTTTATTGCTTTTGGCCTATTAATACCATTATCTTATGTAATTTATTATTTGTCAATAGTCGATTTATACCACAATTTTCTCAATAAACAAGGTTTTTTCTGTCGTAAGGTCAAAAAGAAGACAATCCTCTTTGTTTAACATGCTGAGTCGTACCTTGGGGCGGGAGGGAATCTTGGTTTGTCCCACCACTACGGCATTATAGCCATTGTTCAACTTAACCGTTACCCCACAGGGGTAAACAGATACCGTCTCGTTAAAGTATGGCAGCAGGCGTCCGTCTATCTTTGTATTATGCTGGGCATTTAAGAATTCATAGGCTTCGTGTTCCTTCATTTTCTTATATTGCCCGTAACCGTGGAGCAGGTTGTCGTACAAATCTGCCAGAGCCAAAATTCTTGCCCCAATATAAATGTCGTCGCCGACTAATTTCCTGGGAAAGCCAGATCCGTCAAAGTGTTCATGATGCGCATAGCAACTGGTATAGGTTCTTACAGATATAAAGGAATATGACTTTAAAAGCTGATAAATCTTCTCGCAATGCGTCTTATCACTGGAGTCCTCGTCCATCGTTTTCAAACAAGCATCGTGCAGTAAGGCAGCAATCACTAATTCTTCGATAAGCCGAAGGTTGAAATCGTTTTTAACCGCAAATCTTGCTGCAATGGCGGCTGCGATGGTGGCAACGTTGATAGCGTGATGGCAGCGAGCATCCTTGATGGCGTACATATTCAAGATATTGATTGGTTCTGTAATATTAATTCCAATATCTCCAACAATCGCCTTGGCACATTTCTCCATAGCCGCAAAATTCAATGGCTTTTTGTTCTCAATGCTGAGCATTACAGAAACAAGGGTGGAAATAACCATGGTTTTGGTTTCAGTCTGCAAGGTTGGATTGACTACCACGTCTTCAAAAAAGTCATCTTCAATTAAAATATTTTCAATTCCATAGGCTTTCAGCCTTAGCAAATAGGTTTTTGTAATGGGCGTGCCGGAGGGCAGCAGTACCAAACCCTCCTGATTCATAATTGAATACGCCAGCTTGTCGTTTTCCTTCAGTGTATTTACCCCTATCAGTCTCATTCTTACCTCCATCTCTATGCCCATGCCTCTGGATGCACACAACGCTGATGAATTTAAGCACGGGCTCAAGTCAATCATCCTTGACTAAAAAACCATTACCCTTTTCTATCCTCAGTCACGTTCAGCTTTGCAAAGCCGCTGCCCAAAATAATAGAATTTATCGGGGTTGAATGATGGCGGCGTGGTAAATGTTTAAGAGACTGAGTATATCCTTATAGTGGAAATTCCTTGCCTTCGTTTCTGCTTGCCTGCAAGCAGGCTTCTTGATAAAACATGAGTTGGGATTGGATGGATTCCTTTCCTCTGCGATCTACTTTCTCGTAGGAACCGTCGGGCTGCAGCAGACGTAGTTTTACTGTATCGTTTTGGGTACAGTGCAAAATATTGGCTATGCGAGCCACAAGAGCCGGTTCATCAATCGGAAAGCTTACCTCTACCCTCCGATCCAAATTGCGTGGCATCCAGTCGGCACTGGACAAAAAGATTTTGGGATTTCCGGCGTTTTCAAAATAATAAATACGACTATGCTCCAAAAAGCGATCTACAATACTCATAACAACGATGTTTTCGCTGTACTCCGTACCCGTTTTCAGACAGCAGATACCCCGAACAATGAGCCGAATGGGAACCCCGGCTTGGGAGGCGCTGTATAAGGCCCGGATAATTTCTTCGTCCACCAATGAATTCAGTTTGGCAACGATACCAGCAGGCTTGCCATTTCTTGCGTTTTGCGCTTCGTTATGAATAAAGCGCAAAAAATTTTGACGCAAATTAAAGGGGGCTACCGCCAGCTTGTTCCAGTTATTGTTGGAGGAGTAGCCTGTAAGGACATTAAACAGAGAAGAAACATCCTGCCCAAAGCTTTCCTTACAAGTAAAGTAACCCAGGTCCGTATAAATCTTTGCCGTGCTGTCATTGTAATTTCCTGTGCCAAGGTGGATATAACGGCGTATCCCGTCCTCCTCCTTTCGCACCACTAAGCAAAGCTTGCAATGGGTTTTTAATCCCACCAGGCCGTACACCACATGGCAACCGGCCTTTTCAAGCTTCTTCGCCCAGTTGATATTATTTTCCTCGTCAAAACGAGCCTTTAACTCCACCAGCACCGTTACCTGCTTCCCGTTTTCCGTAGCCAGCATCAGAGCCTTTATAATGGGAGAATCTCCGGAAACCCGGTACAGGGTTTGTTTGATGGCGAGCACATCGGGATCGCTTGCGGCTTCCTTTACAAAATTGACAACGCAATCAAAGGATTCATAGGGGTGATGAACCAAGATGTCGGACTCTTTGATGGCGTCAAATACGGATTTATTCATAAATGCAGGCGCAGGCTGGGGTGGAAGAGGCCTGTTTTTCAGATGCTCAAAAGCCTGGGTGTTCGTTGAAAAATAAAAGCCCATCCAGACGTTTAAGTCCATGATACCAGGGATCTCAAAAACATCTCCCTCGTCTAAGTTAAAAATCTTCTTCAAAAACTTTCTGGAGTTTTTGGCCATGCTTCGCTCGGCTTGCAAACGAACCGGCTCTCCCCACTTCCGGCTTTTGATGGATTTTTCGATTTCGACCAATAAGTCCTCTGTGTCCTCTTCGTCAAATTCCAAGTCCGAGTTTCGCGTAATACGAAACAGTGCTTGGTTTTTGATGCTATGCCCCGGAAAAAGCTTTTCGCTGTTTTCCTTAATCAGATCATCCAAGAGGATAAATTCATGCCTTTGGCCGTTATAGGGAAGCTTAATAATGCGAGGGATGACAGTGGGAATTTGCATAACGGCATAGTGGGTTTCCCCACCCTTATCAATTTCAATAATCAGATAAATACTTTTATTATTCAACAAAGACACACGACGGCTTTGGTCGATGGCCATGGGGGTCAAAATCGGATAAACAGTACTGTTAAAATACCGTTTTACATACAATTCTGCCTCCAGGCTCAATTCGCTAGGCTTTACAAAGAAAAGGCCCTCCTTTTCCAAGCCGGGCAAAATGGAACGGTTTAAGCAGTTGTATTGCTTCAAGGTCATTTCATGGGCCTTTTTGCTGATCAGCTTAAGTTGCTGAGAAGGCGTCAGGCCGGAGATATCAGGCGTTTCGTGCTTTGCCCAGACCTGCTCCAAAAGCCCCGATACCCGTACCATATAAAACTCGTCCAGATTGGACTCTGTAATAGCCAAGAATTTTAGGCGTTCTAAAAGGAGGTTGCTTTTGTCCTGTGCTTCCTCCAAAACTCTTTCATTGAATTCGAGCCAACTAAGTTCCCTGTTAATAAAATCCATAGCAACCCTCCCGGCGGTGTACTTTTTTAATGTGCGTAGACCTGCTTCTTTTTCAGCACAGCCTTGATTCCGAACACCTCTTCAAAAAACAAGCTTTTTTCTTTGAAAGACCATTGCTCCAGCTCTGTATTTTTATCCAAGGCAATGGTAATGACCAATTCGTCTTCATCCACTTTAATTTCAATCTCATTAAACTTTTGAAAATTCCCCCGATCCAAAGAATCTGCCAGACGTAAAATGGCCGACAGCTTCGACACCAAGACACGATTTCTGGGGCTTAAGGACAAGTAATATTCATCGGGGGCATTACTCGGCATGGAAGGGGTCAGACGACTATGATAAAGGCATATCCCGGCTACGATGTTGATCTCCTCTGTATTCAGGCCCACAATTTCGAGATTTTTCACCAAATAGTAGGAATGTGTGTAGTGGGACTTACTGTTCACAAATTTGCCGATATCATGAAGTATGCAGGAAACCTCCAAAAGGAGCTTTTCCCTCTGAGCAAGGCCATGAATCTTCTTCATCTTATCAAAGATGGTCTTGGCAAAATGAGCAACATGGGTATGATGGCCTGTGACCACATTAAATTTTTTTGCAAACAGCTGAGCGGACTTAATGGTATTTTTATGAAACTCCTTATGGATTTTGGCAAAATCCTCCGAATACAGATGCTCGTAAATACACGCATCGACCAGGCAAATATTCGGCGCGACAAAACGATCACTTTGCGTAAAGCGAAGCAAACTATTATAGATACAAAGGGCGGGGAGGAGCATTTCAGCCTTATCTTCCGACAAGTTATAATCCACAGCAATTTTTTCGACCGACTTATATTTGATCTCATCATAAAGCGCCAGAAAGGCTTCACGGCTGAAATAATAAAAGACACCGTCCTGCTTGGCCTTACAAAGGTTTGCAATCATTTGCATTTCGGAGCCAGAGACAATAAAATTCTTCATGCCCTCTGGGAGGACACCATGCAACATATTAATGAAGCTATTAATATATTCTTCGACCACCAAGTAGAACTCAGTACTATATTCATGCATACTATCAAACAGCTCGGTAATCCGCAGAGTACCCAGCTTAATACTCTCCATATAGGGGATGGTACCATCCTCTAGGACGGAGATGCCGATATTTCCGGAACCGATATGAACCATCAGGGCACTTTGCTTTTGCTCCTGGGGGCAGAGGTGGCTAATGAGCTTATAGATATAGAACTTTTCCTCAGAATCGTCCAGAACCTGGACTTCGGTGCCGGTTTTGATTTTAATCTGGTCAAGAATATAGTCACTATTAGTCGCTTCCCGGACAGCGGTCGTGGCAACAGCCTTAACGGAGCTGACGCCGTACTCCTTGGCCACCGTCAAGAAATTCTTAATAATATCGCAGGCTTTATCGATCTTATCGAAGCTAATTTTACCTTTATTAAAGGTATCTCGGCCCAGGCTGAGGGGGTAATTCAGGCTTTCGAGGTACTCCAGGTTCTTTTTTTTCTTTTGGGCGATCTTTAGGCGCAACTCATTAGAAGCAATATCAATGACCGCAACGGCAGAATGCTGATCTTCGACTTTTTTTCTGGCGATGATTTTAACAACTTTCTTTTCCATTTTCTTACTCTGCTTCTTCACATCCTGCGCTGGTTCCGTTAGGCTAGCCTTTTCAGCAACGTCTTGTTTATATTTACTTGGCATAGAAACCTCCTGTAAAAAAGATAAGACCGTTGGGGACAAGGAGTTGGCCAACTCCTTGTCCCCAACACCCCCATCCCCTTTCTTTCAAAAAAGCCAAACATGGGTTCAAGCATGTTTTGCCACATCCTATTTTCGTTAAAGGTAATAAAGGTTGGCTTAGGTAGAGACTGGTTTAGAATGACCTCATTTCTGAGCTAGCAAGAATGGATTTTCAAGTAAAAAGAGCAAGTTACTCTTATTGTAGGCATTTTTGGCAAGATCCAGCTCACATTTCAAGATGGCAAGCAAAAGCTGATCAACTTCATATTTAATTACATTACCTGCGTGAAAGTTGACAAGCATAGTTTCATGATTTTCCCGGGCTTTGGAAAGCTCCAGTTCCAACATGGTCACGTTTTCATCAAGCTGCTTTAAATTGCTAAAAGCCTTGTTCATAGCGCTTTCAAGCTCTTTAATGGTATCTGCTTTTTCTCTCTGGGCTTTATTTAGGTTGTTGGTGCGTTCAAGCTTGTCAAGTTCTGTATTTTTAATTGAAGGGTCCTTGGGGTTTAAAAGCTGCTCGCCAAGCTCGTTGTCCTTTTCAGCTTGCTTCAAAGCTTGATCCTTTATTTTATAGGTGGGTGCTTCACTCACCTTTTTATTCATATAGCTAGTAAAATTCTTGTAGACTTCATCCCCGTTTAAACTGGTGTTGCTGAAAGTCTTGGACTCAGGGGTAAAGGGAACAAAAATCCTGCTTTTGAGATCCTTGCCCAAAAGCTTGTTCAGGTTTTGATATTCAATTTCCAAGTTAATTTTCAAAGCAGCCAAGCTCAGTTGATTCTTTTCAAGCTCCTTCTCTGCTGTTCGTACTGCAAAATCACTAGCCATTCCTAGGCTTTGTTTCAATTTGTTGTTATTCACATTCGTCTCATTAACACGAATCATTTCTTCAAGTAAGTTCATGTCCATTTTAATGAACACGATATTCGTCAAGGTGTTCCGAACCAAATACTCAGTTGTTCCCTCAATGATACTCTTGTTATAGGGTGCGCTTGCACTCTGGGAATCTAGCGCATTAATGCCCCGCAACATGGCGGTGATCTGAGCAAAATCCTGGGTTGCAATCACCAACGAAAGGTTGGAATTGGTATCCTTAGACTTGGCATCCAAATACTCTACACTTTCTTCCAAGGTTTTCAAGCTAGAATTGTTATCAATGGCGGCCTTCACCGCATCACGATACGACAACTCCACTTCGCCTGCAATCTGGGACTGAGCCTTTTCGGCTACTTTCTGCTCCTTCTGCGGTGGCGCATCATTTAGGTTATAAACGCTGTTTTTAAAGTTACTCTCCAAATGAAAAACCTCTGCCAAATAGCTAATAGGCACCATGGTTTTTCCGTCTTTTTTCTCCGGCTTCTCTGCCAAGCGAATCACATTTTTACCCGCATAAGCTACATTGGAATCCATACTAAGCTTACCACGGTATTCGCCCTTGCTGATGGTGATTTCATTGTTTTCAGTATAGCTCGCTCCATAAACCTCGCAAAAATCCTCCAGAGAAACGAGAACGATTTCTCCAAAGTTTCCGATCCTTTCATAAGGAATATGAAACTCCGTCTTGTTGATAAATATCCGTACTGGCATAAAAACTGCCGCCCTCGCCGTTGCGGGCGTTTGGACGGTAATCAGAAATGCTAAAATGGCACTCATCGTTAAATGAATAGCAATCTTGAAAAATCCACTGTGCTTCTTCTTTAACTTCATAAAATCACCTTTACTTTGATCTTTACTTATAACCTCACTTTATCACCATGTATGCAATGTGTATGTCCGGCTTTTTTGAAAGAAGAGGATAGGGGTGTGGGTGACAAGGAATTGGCCAACTTGTTTGGCCAACTCCTTGTCACCCCACGGTCTTAATCTTTATTCAACTCTAATCGCTTTGAATTTGCATGAAGCTTCGCAGCTTCCGCACTTGGTGCAGAGACTGTTGTCTATGCTGTGAACTTGCTTTACCGTGCCAGAAATAGCTCCCACTGGGCAGCGCCTTGCACATAGCGTGCAGCCTACGCAGAGCTGTTCGTCAATTGAGTACGTTAAAAGAGCCTTGCATTGCTTTGCAGGGCATTTTTTGTCCTTTATGTGTGCTTCGTATTCATTGCGGAAGTATCGAATCGTGGTCAAAACCGGATTCGGTGCCGTCTGCCCTAGCCCGCAAAGCGCTCCTTCCTTGATTTGATTGGCAAGCTCCAGTAAAAGCTCTATGTCGCCTTCGCAACCTTCACCCTCTGTAATGCGAGTTAGTATCTCCAGCATACGCTTGGTTCCGATCCGACAGTGTATGCACTTTCCACAGCTTTCCTTGCAGGTAAAATCCAAAAAGAACCTCGCCATGTCCACCATGCAGGTCGTCTCGTCCATGACCACCATGCCGCCGGAACCCATGATAGCACCAGTCTGTGCCAAGGTTTTGTAGTCAATGCAGGTGTCAATCAACTCAGCTGGGATACAGCCGCCGGAGGGCCCCCCCATTTGAACCGCCTTGAAGGCCTTGTCTTCCTTAATGCCGCCGCCGATCTCGTAAATAACTTCCCGTACAGTGGAACCCATAGGAATCTCAACCAAACCGCCGTTCTTAATCTTGCCTGTCAACGCAAATACCTTTGTGCCCTTGCTGTTCTCCGTACCCATGGCCGCAAAGCTGCTACCACCGTTTAATAAAATCCAAGGCACATTGGCATAAGTTTCTACATTATTAATGTTGGAAGGTTGATGCCAATAGCCCTTTTGCGCTGGAAAAGGGGGCTTCAAACGTGGCATACCTCTTTCACCTTCTAAGGAGGCAATCAATGCAGTTTCCTCGCCACAGACAAAAGCGCCAGCCCCAGCCTTAATACGAATATCAAAGTTAAAACCGCTTCCCAGAATATTTTTGCCTAAGAAGCCTTTTGCACGTGCTTGTTCAAGAGCAAGACTCAATCGCTTGATGGCCAGAGGGTATTCTGCCCGAACATACACGATACCTTCATCCGAACCCATGGCATAAGCGCCAATTAACATGCCTTCAATCAGCGCGTGGGGATCACCTTCAATGACTGCGCGATCCATGAAAGCCCCGGGATCACCCTCGTCTGCATTGCAAATCGTATACTTTTTATCAGAAACAGAATTTTTTGCGGCATTCCACTTAAACCAGGTTGGAAACCCAGCTCCACCTCGCCCGGCAAGGCCAGAAACTTTGATCTCAGAGATTACGTCATCCCTGCTCATAGAAAGTGCTTTTTCTATCGCCTTGTAACCGTCGTTTTGCCTGTATTCTTCAATGCTTTCAGGATTGATCAGCCCGCAGTTTTTGAGGGCAATCCTCGTTTGCTTCTTTAGTATATCCAGATCCTTTGAAGAAATTAAAAAATCATCTGCCTTGTTAGCGTTCCCAAGGATTTTTTCAATGATTGCCTGGGCATTCCTTTCATTGACACAAACATATGTACGCTTGCTTCCGTCGTCTTCAATCACATCGACAATAGGCTCCAAGTAACACATTCCAATACAACCGGTGTCGGAAATTGTAACATTGAGACCCTTGCCCTTCAGTACACTTTCAAAAAGAGAAGAGATTTTATTTGCACCGGCGGCAATGCCGCAGCTCCCTTTGCCTATATTAATCCTCATGCTTCAATCCCCCCCTCAGTCAAATTAATCTCCTCTGCAATGGCAATCTTGTCATTAGCAATCTGATCATTAAGTATAGCCTCATTAACAATTTCCTTATTGTCATTTTTCTCAATGATAGCTGACTGCTCTCTGTCTCTAAACTCCTGAATCAAGCTTTTCACCTTGGCCGGAGTGAGATTTCCGAAGGTCTCATCATTAATCATCATAACCGGAGAAAGACTGCAACAGCCCAGGCAGGCAACATTTTCAAACGTAAAGAGCCCATCCTGGGTAATTTCACCTTCCTTTACTCCCAACTCGTTTATTAGCGCAACTTCAATGTCAGCAGCAGAATTGACATGACAAGCTGTTCCCTGGCATAGGAGAATCAGATACTTCCCCACGGGGTTCAGGCGAAATTGGGTATAAAATGTAACAACACCCATCACTTTTGCAGGTTTATTACCAGTGTAAAGGGCAATATAAGTCAGAAGGTCCACAGGCAAATAGCCGTAAAGCTCCTGAGCTTTTTGTAAAATCGTAATCAAGCTCCCAGGTACATCCATATATTGATCCAAAACAGGCTGTAACTTTTTTATATCTATATTGGGATCTTTTACTTTATAATTGCTTAAGCAAGATTTAAACAATACATTCAACTCCTTTAATAAAACGTAATGTATCTGCATTTTACCATAGTTGAAATTAATACACAATAAAATTTCTGAAAAATTCCGTTGAAAATTAACGGGAACAATTGAAAACAGTGCGCTAGGATGATATACTGTCTATCATATATAAAAGAAGACAAAAGAAGCATATTTGAAAATTTTTGGAGGATTTATGGCGTTTAATTTTTTTAATAAGTTGGTTGAAGGGCTTGAAAAGACACGAAAAAATATTATGAGTGGCGTCGATACGGTATTAAAAGCTTTTGTAAAAATTGACGATGCGTTGTTTGAAGAACTAGAGGAGGCCTTGATTACTGCTGATATCGGTGTAAATACCGCAACAGAAATCATTGCAAACCTTAAAGAAAGGGTTAAAACCGAGAGAGTAACCGATGGAAATGAAGTTCGGCGCTTATTGATTTCAGAAATAACAAAAATATTAGAGAGCGAGACAGGCCTCAATGATGGAATCAAAGAAAACAATGAAAGTTATCCTACTGTTATTTTAGTCATCGGGGTAAACGGCGCAGGAAAAACCACAACAATAGGGAAACTTGCCAATTATTATAAGAATAATGGAAAGTCCGTACTGTTGGCAGCTGGGGATACTTTCCGTGCAGCAGCCATTGATCAATTGGAGGTTTGGGCAGAAAGAAGCGGCGTACCTGTAATCAAAAATGAACACTCAGACCCAGGCTCCGTCATTTATGATGCGCTGAATGCGGCAAAGGCCAGAAAAGTTGACGTATGTATCTGTGATACAGCCGGCAGACTCCATAATAAGAAAAACCTTATGGAAGAGCTTAAAAAGATTTACAAAATTGTCAATTCCCAGTACAGCGAAGCCAGGCTTCAGGTGCTCCTAGTATTGGATGCCACCACAGGGCAAAATGCCTTGGTTCAAGCCAAAATGTTTTCAGAGGTTGCGCAACCAACAGGCCTCGTCCTAACAAAATTAGATGGAACAGCCAAAGGCGGTATCATCATCGCCATAAAACACGAATTAAACTTGCCAGTGCGCTTCATCGGAATCGGAGAAAAAATTGATGACTTGCAGCCCTTCTCTGCAGAGGAGTTTGCAAAGGCCTTGTTTGAGCAGGAATGAATTGAGAATGACAAAAGAGAATGGAAGAGGTCGGTCAGTGAATGATGTTATAAATAAAGCAAAGGACAATAGCTATAAGCTCATCTTTGATGAGCCTGAGTTATTTATTGAATTTCTGCGGGATTTTGTCCGGCTAGATATCTTCAATGATATTACACCAAATGACATTGAAGACATTACAGAACGATTCATCCCGCTCTTTATCGAAAACAAAGATGCTGATACGGTGAAGAAAATTAATCTCAAAGGAAATCATTCTTTGTTTGTCATTGCTATTTTGGAACATGAATCAAAGGTGAATTATAGATGCAGCTTCAAAATGCTGCTCTACATTGCCTTGGTTTTGGACGCTTATGAAAAAGAAGTTAATGCGATGAAGGACAAAGCTTCGTTCGCTAAGGAGTTCAAGTTTCCTCCCATTTTACCCATTGTTTTTTATGATGGCGTTTCGGAATGGACTGCCGAGAGGAATTTTCTAGACAAGACGGAGTTATCGGATATTTTCTATAAATATATACCAAAGTTTGAATATGAACTGGTGGATTTAAATCAGTATAAAGCAGAAGATTTGGTTCTGTTTGGTGATACTTTGTCTTTTATCATGTTGATTGATAAAATTAAAACAAAAGACGGAATGAGTCTTCTAAGTAAACTGCCTGATGAATATAAGGAGAAACTGAGTTTAAACATTCCACCTCATCTGAATAAGCTTATTGCCGATGTGATAACGATATTGTTATCAAAAATCAGAGTGCCGAATGAGGAAATAGAAGCTATTACGGACAAAATCTATGAAAGGAGTGTTTATGATATGTTTGAATTTTTAGAGGATTATGATGTGCAAGAAACCAGAAGAATTGCTCGACAAGATGGACTTCAGGAAGGACGACAGGAAGGACGACAGGAAGGCTTTCTGGATGGTCTGAAACAAGCAGCTAAAGATATGCTCTCAGCAGGGTTTTCAACTGAGAATGTTGCAAAAGTGCTAAAACTTCCTTTAGAGGATGTTGTTAACATTCAAGGGCAATGAAATTTGACAAGACACCATGCAAACATATAACTTTTTATCTGTAGTTAAAAAGAAGGTAGGCTTACGAAATATCCATAAGCCTACCTTCTTTTTCGTTTCTTCTTTATTAAAATATGTAACAAAGAATCCATAAACAAAACACCTATTTACTGTTTAAAATCAACGACATCTTTCTCAAATTCATTGCCCTTGAAAGCTTCACAAGCATCATTTTCAGACGACTCTTCTGACATATAGTGTTCTTCCGCATCCTGCTGTGCCTTCTGTAAAATCTCAATCGCCTTTGTGTAAGCATTAAACAGTGTTAAATACATTGCTTTGTAGTTAGGCATCTAACTGTCCTCCATTTTCCTAATAGAATAATATCATCGACACGCACATGAGATGTTGTATTTTACGCAAACATTATATATTGGATATTTCTGTTCGTCAATACCTTTTGTTGAATTCGTATATCAAGATAAAATTAGTAATGTTTGTAGGTACAAGGTCAATGCAATTAAAATAAAAAAGCGATGTATTATCCCACATGAGCTGGGAAAGAACACCGCTTTAATTTCAAGTGAATCACACCATTTTTTCGTGTGCAAATTAAACTTATCTAAATCTGCTACATATCACTTTCATAGTATAAACACACACTCGTATGAATTTATCCTCATTCGAAGGAAATTTCAACATTTATATCAGTATCATCCACCTCAATGATTTTGATCCAGTCTGAATAACCTTCCTTAGTAGCCCTGACTTCATAAACTCCGGGCAATAGGTAAATTGGCCTATCTGCCAGACACTCGACATCATTAATGAATAACTTAAATCCATTAACAGTAGAACTTATAGTTACAAAGCAGTAACCTTCTACTATATTTTCATTGTCTATCGATAAAGAGGTATCTACATTAGAAGCATCAAAAGAGCCTGCCTGCAAAAGATCAGCACCAAGATTTTCAGATTGCGTTTTTAGAGATAATATCTTGTCTGAATCTAATGGATTAAGGGCTTTGAAGGAAGCGGCAAATTGTTCCAGAGCTACTGACTTCTCTTCTTCTGTTTTTGAGTTTGCCATGTTCGTTTGATATGCTCCAAGGACAGCTGAAGCACTCTGAATAGCTGGAGTCAAATCATTTACAACAAATTGCTTTAAGGCATCAATATCAATCGATTCGGCATGAATAGTTAATGGTGAAATTGAAACAGTAATTATTCCGGCTAATAATAGTGCGAGTTTTCTCTTCATAAGATAAGTCCCCCTTCGAATTATATTAATTAAATGCCTAAGATCTCCTATCAATGAATAAATAGATCTTTTTTTAAAACAACACCCCCCCTTAAAATAAGGGGGGGTGAAGCTTATAAGACTAAATTTTCTTTGGATTAGTTAGCAGAATTAGGAATATACTTAGCTACTCTTGCATTAGCATCCCAATCAACAACTACGCCAAAAGCGTTACCCATTGATCTGAAAGGCAAGTAAATTCTTTCATTTGTGATCTCAGCTTGAACTGGAAGACCATCTGGGCTTTGCATACGGATTTCAACACCATTTACAAGCATAACATCGGAGTTAGCCTTAAGCTGAACAACCTTAGAAGCTGTAAGAAGTGTAGCAGTCTTGTTTGCATCATCCCAAACGATTTGCTCATCCTTAAGACCAAATGCATGAGCTAACATTCTGAAAGGAACCATTGTGCTATTGCTGCTTGCAGATACATATGCAGCATAGTCATAAGGAACGCCATTAGGATCTGCGTCATGGAATACGCCACCCTTGGTGTAGCCAGGAGCGGAACCTTCCTTAGTTTCGATCTCAACTAACTCAGTGATGATACCAGCAACTGAGTCAAGCTTGTTGTTAGCTGGGTAATTGATGGAGAGATACTTAACAACAGTACCGTCAGCAGCTAAAGGTCTAACGCCCTTAGTTGTGAACTTGTCGCCAACTGTATCAACCTTATCTTCATCCCAGTTAGAAGCAACTGCATTACCGCCAACGATCAAGTCGTAAGCAAGTTCAGAAGATTCAGGAGCATCACGGCTAATCTTAACACTTAAACCAGTAAACTCAATTGTTGCGGGCTTAACAGAAGCCTTAGTAATATCAAAAATAATTGTTCCGTTTGCTACCTTAGGAACTGTGATTGCAAGTCCGCTATCAGCAGGAGTAATCGTATAAGATCCAGCTGTAGCAAAAGCTACATCGTCTTTAATTCTGTCAGTTACATCAACAGTTACAGTCTTACCAACTTGAAGGTAACCAGCACCGTTTTCGCTGATCTTAACATTAGCAGTTGTTTGCTCTTGGTAACCAATCTTAACAGGAGATGTTTCTGTTGTAACCTTTACAGCAGGAATAGCCTGAGCGATAACAATACCAGGATTCTTGTCTGCATCAGCAATAGCAGAACCAGCCAAAGCTAATTTTACATCACCTTCGTAGTCAGCAGCGATGCTGAGCCAAGATTGAATGTTAAACTTTGCAATCGCATAATCAGTAACAAAAACATTGTTAATGATAATTTGCTCGCTTGTTACTTTAATTTGTTGTGATACATTCAAAGCATCATTGTTAACAAATAAATCTGTATCGAAATATCTGTTAGAAGACTCGCCTTGATTTACTTGAATTTTGTCTCTGTCTGTAAGTCTTACCTTACGGAACTTAGCAGCATTCGGATTTGCACTTGTAACCAAAGTAAATTCAGTTGTTTTACCACTCCACCAAGCATTTACAACGGTTTCTTCAAACTTAACGATAGAAGCCTTTGCAGCAGAAACGGTGTTGTATTGATCTACAAGATGACCTCTATCAGCATAACGTCCGCTGATCAGAGTAGGAATAGGACTTGTAGTTGCAGTAATCTTAACATTACGTTCAACACGTGTTCCAACATTAATCTTATCTTGGCTTGTGATACCTGCATCAATGTTCGTAATGGCCATGAGCAAGTCACCAGTTGTAGAAGCTGTATCATATGGCACTAACTTAAGGCCTGTGACATACATCTTACCAGGAAGATTAGCAGCTGTAATATTGTTTTGAACATTAGTAACTGCACTGTAGGCAACAACGTTCTTGAAGTCAACTCTTACTCTTGTTGGGTCAAATTGACCAGCAACCGGATCATAGTAATATCCAATTGAATAGTCGGTCTTTAAAGGTGCAATAGAATTGGATGTAATACCAGTTATATTATTATTGATGCCAGTGTTGATGTAATATTGACCTCTACCCATTACTGTAGAAGTGTTAGGTGATTGATACATAGAAGGATAGTTCCACCACATGCTAGCCCAAGGATTGGAGCCTGAGAATGTGGAAGTATACCAACCATTGGTAGCTTGAATACCATACCATGCAAATTTTGTATCCCATCCAGCTTGAACCAAAGAAGCATCGCTTACTGGATTGTAACCAAATACGCTAGCACTTCTCTTTGAAATCAATTCAGCAGGATTAACAGCAGAATTTGGTGCATTATTGATTGCGCCGTCATTTTGAATTGGATCCCATCTCAAACCGCCACCTAATGATACTCTTACGATTGGTTGGCCGCTAGCGTACTCGCCATTAGGGTTATTGATCGCTGCTTCTACACTACCTGCATTGTCATTAAAGTTATTAACAAATCTGTAGCCAGCAGGAGCAGTTAAATAAAAGCTACCAGTGTTCTTGATTGAACCAATTCTTAATTCTTCAATTGTAAGTCTGTCAAGTCTGAATTCATCAGCAGTCTTTTGAGCTGTAGATTCAAGACGAGTGTTTGTTGCAGTTGAAGAAATATTGGTGATAAAGTAGGTTCCAGAATTAATATTAGCAGTATAGCTTGTAACAACAGCTTTGATGTCTGAACCATCAGATGTGCTGGTTGTTGCAACTATAGGAATATTAATTTGAGTAGGTCTGTTTACTGTGCTTGGTGTTGTGTCAGCCAGAATCGTTACGATAGCAATGTTATTGTTAGGTTGCTTAACCTCTAACATGTATGGTACTTCATCGTAATATACAGCTGTAGATACAGTACTAGGTGAAACTGCAGAAATATAATCTGCATCGGCAGCAGCCTTGCCTACAAACACACCAGTTTTTTTCCATTCGTTCTGAGCCACAGCCTTAGACATTGCTTCATTAGCTAAAGCTAAGTTTAAGGTTGATAATCTGATGAACTCATAAATTTGAGCTGCTGTATAATTGTCAGGATTGCCGGTCACAGCGCGGTTAATTTTGACAAGTTGAGCATTAGACTCATTAATGAAATTAACTGCTTCTGAAGCTGCTACGGTATTATCAGAAGGAATTGCTACTCTTGTTCCTGCGATTCCTACTGATGCTCCTAATGCTGATGGAGTAGTTGTTAACGCACCGCTAGTGGTGATTACAGGAGTACCATTTTCATCAGTAAAGAAGGTTTTCTTTACGCCTGCTTTTTGAGCAGTTTCAATCATTGATGTATAAATGTTGTCAGCATAGGTTGCAAAAGAAGAAACAGTTGCACCTGTGGGAACAGCTTTCAATCTAGTTACATATTGAGCAGCAGTCTTGTCATCGGAAGTGGGTTCTAACTTCTTTGCAGCAGTAATAGTGCTATTGTTCTTCTTTGATGCAGTATAAATATCGCTTAATTTCGTACCGTCTGCTAAACCTGAGGCAGGTTGAACATATCCGGGCTTATTGATTTCTCTGCCGAACCATGGAGTAACGATCGAACCCATCCTTGAAGCATTACCAGTTACTTCTGATGGAGTAGTTAAGTCACCATATGTGGTGCCCCAGTTATCAGCAACTACAAAGTTATAGGGTGCCATGCGATAGAATGGCCCAGTAACTGTGTTGTTGTTTGCAGGCACGGAAAGACCTCTGTAGTAAGTTCCGAAATTAGTTCCACCAGTCCATGTACCTTTGTTGGTGTCATAAACTTCTGTAACAGGCTTTCCTTTGGCTCCACCACCAATTTTTGCGCCAAAGGACCATTGAGCACCTTCAAGTCTAACTTCGAAAGTGGTACCACGTTGAAACCCTTCAGTGTTCGTCGTTTTAAGTACCAAATCGGTACCGTCAACAACGAGCCGATCTCCATCAGCATCACCATAATTAACACTGGAATTGGTTAATTGTACAAGACCAGCTTGCTTGGCAATTGTGTTATTAGTGCCGCTAGCAAGAGCTGAACCCTTACCAACCGAACCTGGCTGATAAAGCCAACCACTTTCCAACATACGAACACTTGCGCCTACAACATAAACGCTCTTGCTAAGACCGTTGTCTGTTGCGGCAAACAGGGTTGATGGCAAGGATGACAGAGCCATCACAGAAGCCAACAACACAGCAATTTTTTTCTTCATTCATTTTCCTCCTTATTGTTTAATACTGTCTTGGAATTTAGTAATTTTTTCCAAGATAGAAAGATTATAACACTTACAAAAATTTCATGTCAAGTCTAATTAAAATATGTAATCTTAATGTAAAAAAGCCCTTGAAGTCTAAATTATCGAATAAATTTTATCCATGACGTAATTTCGTAAGTGCGTGAAGAAATATATCATTACTTAAATTATTGTGCAAGTACTATCTGGAAATTGTAATGAAAAGGTAATAGAACCAGGATGATACTTTTGGTAATGTTTTGTGAATTGATTCCTTACATGCTAAATCACAGTTTCCCAGATCAGATAGCTACAGCTACTAACGACACTATACTACCTACCACTTATAAGAACTATATCACAGTACTCACCAAGAAGTATACAATTTCGAAGGTTATCGTTCATAAGTATAACACTGTAGAGACAAGCCGCATATCATAAACTAAAGATTCTCTCAAAGGAGGCCTCCAAATGCAAAACCGCTTCAAAAGCTGGGCCTTATGGCTGTCTATCGCAGCTCTACTTGGCTTTTGCGTCAAGCAGTTTACCGGCATTGACATCAATGACCAGCTGAATCAATTTTTAAATTTTGCCCTGCCCGTCTTGATCGGGCTAGGAATCATCAACAATCCTACAGACCCGAAAAACATTTGACCGTACAAAGGAGCGTTCGAAGTGTGCATAAGGCTTAGTCGGCATAAGCTAACGGCAAGAGCATAGTTGAACTCATTCGACTTAGTATTATCCTTTCTACAAAAAGCGCCAAGTCACAAATCAGTAACCTGGCGCTTTTTATAACAGTACTGTCGAATTATGAAGAAACATTTGTAAAAGCGTTTGACTTTCTGTATGCATCGGAGTAAGATTACGGTGCGCATAGAAAGCGGGTGACAAAATGGCGCAAGGTAAGGTAAGATGGGGCGTCCACCCTTGGAGAAACCTTTGAAGGACAGAATATATGTACTGGTCAGTGATGAAACAAAAGAAAAACTCGCACAGTGCAGGCAAGCATCGGGTGCAACTACATCAGATATTGTCGGAAAAGGAATTGATAAGGTGTTTGATGACCTGAATAAACAATAAAAAAAGGAAGCGGCGGTTGCTCTCTAGCTTAAACCCTTATGAGAGCGTTTGCATTGAGCTGGGTATGAAAGCCAGTGCAAGACTTATTTATCAGCTTTTGTTGGCTGAAGATTCCGTAAACAGCAAGCCATCAATTGGCCGACAACTGTATATAAGGTCATCTGCATAAAGTGACCTTCCGCTAGAAGGAGTCGCTATCGCCTTTGAACTTTATCTTGAAACGGCTTCTGATAGTTGGCAAGCATAACATGACCTTTCGATTAATTTCAATTACAATAATTTTGAGAGGCGGCTTAAAATTGAAGAAAAACACAATCACCGTTAATCAATTGAAAGAACACCTTAAAGCTTATGATCAAGCAGATCTGATGGAACTGGTTTGCGAAATAAGCAAGACTTGCTCGCAGGCAAAGGATTTTCTGACCATGAAATTTTTGGGAACCATAGAAACTCAAAACATCATTGAAGCGCATAAGGAAAAGATCAGACATGAGTTTTTCCCAAAAAGAGGCCATGGGCGACTTGATCTAAGAGAAGCAAAAAAGGCCATCTCAGAGTTCAAGAAAATATCCACGGACAAAAAACTAATCTTAGACCTGATGTTGTTCTACGTTGAAAACGGGGTTGAATTCACAAAAGCATACGGTGACATCAGTGAGACATTCTACAGCAGCATGGAAAGCATGTTTGGGCAAGCAATAAAATTATTGAATTCCGAAAAAACGGATGAGCTCCTTCAATTCTTCTTGGAGCGGATTCATGCAATCATTCAGAATGCTATCGAAGGCTGGGGATTTCAAGATAGCTTGAAAGATCTTTACAGTGATTTGAAATGGGTGGAAGAAGACTGAAGTGTATTCACTTTTCTCTTTACAGTCCCTGTTTATTCTGTTATAATCTGAACATAATAAAAGAGAGGGTACGCTAATACCCTCCCTTTTAGCTACAACTACAAGGTTGACGGCTAATCCTTAAAACATCATATTTAAAGAAATAACCGCGCTACTTGGTCGGCAGGGCGGTTATTTTTTTCTAGTTAAGACTTCTATGATATAGACATTCAGCAACACAAGCCTTGCAAAAAGCCAACGATTTTTCGTGGGCTTTTTTATTTATCCACTCCGTTTCGGCTTAAAAGTACGCCCAGTATTTTTGCAGCCTTACAGCCTTGCTTTTCTCCTGTTTTGTCATTCGGACAAGGCAAAGCGCTGTCCACTTTCCAAACAAAGCAAAGAGGCTTTTAGGCATCAAAACAATGCCCAAAAGCCTCTTTGCTTATGGTTTCTTATATTTGGCTGCTTGAGCAACCGTTCTAGAATAGGACTTACTGTCAGTATCCTATCCGAATTGCTTTATTCATTTGTCTCGCTTTCCCTGCCGAATCGATTCGTTTTGTTTTTTTCTTAACCCTTCTAGATCTTATCCCATCCACGTAAACAGTAATTTACTGTGCCGGCTATACGCAGATTTCTTTTCGTCCTTCTGGGTCTTATACAGGTATTGCGAATATGGGGGTTGACTTCATAACCTGCCGGGGGTAAGGTAAGCTTTTCGAATAAGCCAAGAGCTCTTCCGGTTCGTTTTTATCCGTCGTCGGTACTATAACCTATGCCCTTCGAAAAATCCTTTTCAGTTTTTCATTTTGACATAAGATACAGGGCGGTTATATTTACAATTTTTTTATAACATAACTTTTTACAACAAGAGCTGAGACAAGGGGATTGGGTCAATGACTGTTCCGTCCTTATAGACTCTCATATTTCCAGAGGCGATTTCGTCAATCAAAATGACCTCATCATCATTGTAACCAAACTCAAACTTTATATCGTAAAGCTCAAGTCCTTTTCTTGCAATCTCTGCTGCAATCACTCTGGTGATCTTTTGGGTCAATTCTTTAATCTGTTCATACTGTGTCTCTGTCATGACTTTCAGCATGGCCAGCCCATCCTTCGTAACCGGGGGATCGCCAAGGGCGTCGTTCTTAAAGGTCATTTCTACATAGGCATCCAAGGGAGCGCCTTCTGCAATGTAATCGCAATAACGGCGGTAAAAGCTTCCGACTGCTCGTAAGCGACAAATGACCTCCAGGCCCTTACCGAAGGTTTTGGCTGGCAAAACCTCCATCTCAGCCTTATCAATATCCGCACAGATATAGTGGGTTTTGATACCGGCGGCTTTCAGGAGCTCGAAAAACTTCACTGTCATCTTTAGGTTTTCTCTACCAATGCCCTCAATGCTGAGGCCCACTGTGTTTGCGCCTGGGTCAAAAACCCCGTTCTCGCCGGTAACATCGTCCTTGAACCTTAATAAATAATTGCCATTATCAAGACTATAAACATCCTTTGTCTTGCCTACGTATAGTTTCTTCATGCTTATCCTCCCTTTATTTGCTTGATTGGACACATTTTTAGCACAGAATTCTTGACTTGTCAATAGAACTCTAAGGAGGATACTACTTTCCTAATACTTCATCCAATCTCGCAAAAGCCTCTTGCTCACCGTAGCGAAGGAGGCTTTTTTGATGTTCTCCGGAACAATTAAGTCACTTCGACCGACCTCTTTGTCTTCGAAGAAGTAAACAATTTCCCCGGCTTTGGTACCTTCCTTGATCGGCGCATTTAGGGTACTCATAATTTCGGCCTTGGAATCCAGGGCCGTACTCTTGCCTCTGGGAATGAGTACATTGATTTGCTCCTTAATCACGACATTAACTTCTTCCTTCTCACCCTTTTGTATTTTTACTGTTCCTTTTTCTGTCCCAGCTGCTTCGCCCTGCACAATGTTTACGTTGGCAAAGCCATAGTCAAACATTTTCATGGCTTCATGAAAGCGGACATTAGGGTCGGGAGCACCCAAGACCACGGCGATCAGATTCATATTGTTTCTTTGGGCAGTGGCGGAGATACAGTATAGAGCTTGGCTGGTGGAGCCGGTTTTCAGCCCAGTTGCCCCCTGGTAAGAGCGAATGAGCCGATTCGTATTGGAAAGGCCGAATACTTCTTCGCCCCGAGCAGTCCTGTGGGTGATACTGTCCATCCAGATTTTTGAAAACGCATACACATCCGGATATTTTGTAATCAATTCCTTAGTCATGATAGCAATGTCCATAGCCGAGGTTACATGCCCATCGGTATCCAGTCCGCAGGCATTTAAGAAATTAGTATCATCCATGCCTAGCTCTCGTGCCTTATTGTTCATCATTGTGACAAAGCCATCTTCGCTACCAGCAATAAATTCCGCCATGGCTACCGCTGCGTCATTTGCCGAAGCCACTACGATTGATTTGGTCAGTTCCCTTACGGGCTGCTGCTCCATAGGCTCCAAGAAAATTTGAGATCCTCCCATGCTGGCTGCATGTTGGCTCACAGTCACCATGTCTTCCCATTTGATTTTTTGATTGCTTATAGCCTCGTAAATCAGCAATATCGTCATTACCTTGGTCACGCTAGCTGGGGGTAGCTTTTCGTGGGGGTTTTGCTCCAGCAGGATCTTTCCTGTATAAGGTTCCATCAGAACCGCAGCCTTGCAGTCCACCCGCATACTTGGCACCTCTTGTTCCTCAGCCTTACAAGATATTGAAACTGTTAAGCTCAGTACCAGAGCCATCGTCCATGAAATGAATTTACGCATATTCTTCCGTTACATAAAATCTACCAAAAACTAATATTTTAGAGATTTTTTCCTTGTTCAACGTGTCCTGCCTTGCCTAAGCTACTACAGTTTTTCTGACACTCCGAAGGCTTATATTCCTGCGTAACGAACAGTATTCTATTACTATTATTACTGTCGTTAGGCTATATCCAGATATTTTGAAAGATTGATTGAAGCATTTTTATCTCTGTCAATTTCAAAATGACAGGCCGGGCAAATGAAAGTCCTATCTTTCAATTTCAAGTTCTTCTTTAATTCGCCACAACAGGAGCATCTTTTACTTGACGGATAAAATCTGTCTGCCTTTACCAACTCAATCCCATTTAACACGCATTTATAGGCTAATATCATGATGAACATATGGAAACCTTGTTCTGATATTGCTTTTGATAAATGCCTGTTCTTCATCATACCTTTCACGTTTAAATCTTCAACGATTATTCTGGATGGCTTGGTTTTCACGATCCTATTGGTCGCTTGATGGATATGATTCAAACGTATGTTGCTTAACCTTCGATTGATAAGCCTGGTTTCCTTCTCTAATTTTTCTGTATTCTTAGTTTTTGCAAACTTGTAACGGTTTTCACCTACCTTTCCTTTTGGTGTTTTATTCTTTTCATATTTTCTTGATAGTTGCCTTTGCTTTCGTTTTAGTTTTTTCTTTAACCACTTTACTTCCTTCGTTCGGTTGATATTCTCTATAGGCTTTTCTATATTCGATAGGGTCGCCAGTTCTTTTATTCCTAAGTCGATGCCTATTGTTTCACCTGTTAATTCATTTTTTCTTTGTTCTTGTTCTACGCCTACAGATACATACCAATACTTCCCATCATGGCTTATGCGTGGATTTGTATATTTTCCGTCTGTTGGTATTCGGTTTTGTTCCGCAAGTTCCACTTTGCCTATTTTTTCTAAATGTACTTCGTCCTTTTCCACCTTTAACTTTTCAGTGTCATGGTAGAATGCTGTTTTAGATTTTCGTTTGATCTTAAATCGTGGAAAATTTTCAAAGTCCGTAAAATCAAGTTTTTTTCCACTTTTTATAGCATTCCGTCTGTATTTATAGCCGTTCTTTTTGCTTTCTCTATGAAATCGGTCTATTGCCACACATACATCCTTTACTGCTTGCTTTGCTACATTATTACTTACTTCATAAAGCCATTTATATTCTTCAGTTTGTTTTAATTGGGTTAATTCCTTTCGCAAATCACTATCGCTTATTTTGTTTAGTTTTCCTGTTGTTTTCATATGGCGTATCTGTTTATCTAAGGCCCAATTATAAACAAAACGTGCTGTTCCTGCTGATTTTATGAGTTGTCGTTCTTGTTCTTCCGTTGGTAACAGCCTAACCTTCTTTGCTATTATCATTTTCCAACAACTCCTTTATCAGCTTTTTGGCTTTGTTCGCTCGCTTTCCTTGCAATCGGCAACTAAAAGCAGTTACGATTTGAACTAAATCCTCTACCAACTCTTGTTCCCCTGTCTTTTCGGTTTGATCTATTATTTCAATTGCCGTCCCGAATCTATTGCATAGGTTTTCTATTAGCTCAAAGCCAAATGATAAAAGCCTATCTTTATACAAGATAACTACTTTTTCAATCTCATAATTGGTTATCATACTGATTAGTTGATTGAGTCCTTTTTTGTTGTAATTGATTCCACTCCCTATATCAGTTATTGTATCGAATGTATACCCTTTCGCTATCATGTATGTTTTAACATTCTCTACTTGTTTTTCTAAATCGTCCTTTTGTTTATTGCTCGAAACTCTGCAATATCCTATTGTTTTTCTTACTTTTTCTTTCATTGGCTGTTGTGTTACTTGATAAACTTGTTGTTCGGAATAATATCTGTGTCCGCCATCAGATATATGGTGTGGCTTTAATTTGTTTTCAATGTCCCATAACCTTAGCGTCTGTATGCTTTTACCTACCATTTTTGAAAATTGTCCTATAGTATAATAATTCATGTTATCACCCTTAACGAGTATAACATATATCTGGTGTATGTCAATGCTTTTTAGTAGATATTATTAGGTATAATTAAACTGTTGCTACCCTCCTGTTCTCGGTAAGCATGTTTATACTCAGCCTCTTAAACAGTTACCAAGCCGCCATCATTCAAGCTAATCAATTCTATTGTTTTGAGCGGCGGTTTTGCAAAGCTGAACGTGACTGAGTTGATTTGACATTTTATTTATATTTTACCTTTTCTCGTAAAATATACTTGTTGTCCAGCTTTTTTTACAAAGGCTCTTGTTTGAAAAAGGACTTGCAATCCTTTATGTTCCGCTATAAAATGACCCTACTCAGCTTCCGAAGCGTTTTCCAGGCCGACAACACAGCCGGAAAGGCTTAATTGTTTGCGTAGCGCTTAAGCAAAGACAGACGGGACTGAGTTGATTACAAGGATAAAGATGAAAGGAAATGATGATGTTATGCATTCAGAGAATGGCATGAATTTAGGAATTAATACCATACGGTTTTTATGCGCGGAGTCGATCCAAAAGGCAAAAAGCGGTCACCCTGGTATGCCCATGGGCATGGCGCCTACTGCTTTTACCCTATGGGACAAGGAAATGAAGCACAGCCCTCAAAACCCTAGTTGGGCAGATAGAGATCGCTTTGTACTTTCGGCTGGGCACGGCTCTACCCTGATCTACTCCCTGCTGCACCTTTTTGGCTATGGCTTAGAGATTGAGGATTTGAAGAATTTTAGGCAGCTGGATAGTCTGACGCCTGGTCACCCGGAACAAGGCCATACCAAGGGCGTGGAAGTCACCACAGGCCCCCTGGGACAGGGTATCGCTAATGCAGTGGGCTTTGCCTGGGCTGAGAGCATGTTGGCAAGTAAGTTTAACCAGCCTGGCTTCCAGATTGTTAACCACTATACCTACTCCCTTTGCGGCGATGGTTGCCTTATGGAGGGTATCTCTGCCGAGGCTGCTTCCCTGGCGGGAACCCTTGGCTTAGGTAAATTAATTCTTTTATATGACTCTAACAATATCACCATTGAAGGAAGTACGGATATTGCCTTTACAGAGGATGTCAAAAAGCGTTTTGAAGCCTACAATTGGCAGGTGCTTTCTGTTGCGGATGGCAATGATACAGAAGCCATCTTGAAGGCCATTCAAGCAGCAAAGGCCGACATTGACAGACCTAGCCTTATCGAAATCAAAACCAAAATCGGCTTTGGTGCTCCCAACAAGCAAGGCAAGGCCTCCGCTCATGGGGAACCCCTGGGGGAGGAAGAAATCAAGCTTGCTAAGGCGCATCTGGGCTTTGACTATGAGAGCTTTGTGGTTCCCGACCCAGTGAAGGATTATTTAAAGGAAAGAATCCATGCCCTGAACCAGAATGAAATCGCTTGGAACACCTTACTGGAAGCATACAAGCAGCAGTACCCAGAGCTTTACAAAGAATGGGAAGTCTGGCACAGCCCCGAATTGCCCCTTGACCTCTTAGCCAATGAAGATTTCTGGAAGTACGAGGGCAACCTGGCAACTCGTATTTCTTCGGAAACCGTACTCAACAAGCTTTGTAAATTGATTCCTAACCTGGTAGGCGGCTCCGCTGACCTGGCCCCCTCCACAAAGACCCTGATGAAAGACCTTGGCGACTACAGCAAAAATGACCGTAGCGGACGGAATTTCCACTTCGGGATTCGGGAACACGCCATGACGGCGATCGCTAATGGTATGCTCCTGCATGGAAGTCTACGGGTTTACATTGCCGGGTTCTTTGTGTTCAGTGACTACATGAAGCCTGCATTACGCCTTTCAGCTCTAATGAACCTACCTCTGATTAACATTCTTACGCATGACAGCATCGGAGTTGGTGAAGATGGCCCCACGCATCAACCCATTGAGCAGCTAGCAGCTCTTCGAAGCATACCCAATTTCACCGTCATTCGCCCCTGCGACACCAACGAAACGGCTGCCGCCTGGTATCTGGCTCTCACAAGGAAAAACCCCACCGCGCTTGTTCTCTCCCGCCAAAACCTGACCCTACTTCCGGAAAGCGGCAAAGAAGCCTGCAAGGGTGCTTATATTTTGAGGGATTCAGAGAATCCCCAAATCATACTGATGGCAAGCGGTTCAGAGGTTGAATTGATTTACAAGGCTTACGATGTACTGAAAGCAGACGGCATAGCCGCACGGGTAATCAGTATGCCATCCTTTGAGGTCTTTGATGAGCAGCCTCAAGCCTATAAGGACAGCATCCTGCCCAAGACCCTTCGCAAGCGTCTGGCGGTAGAAGCCGCTTCGCCCTTCGGCTGGCATAAGTATACAGGGCTGGACGGGGATGTTCTTTCCATGGAAGGCTTCGGCGCTTCTGCTCCGGCAGACTTGCTATTCAAGCGCTTCGGATTTACCGTTGAAAATGTGGTGAAGCGGGCAAAGGACTTATTAAAGTGATCAAAAAGAATCAGCATTTAGAAATCACCATTCACTCCTACGGCAACGAAGGCCAAGGCGTTGGGCGCTATGAGGACTTTCCCTTTTTTGTAGAGGGAGCTCTGGTGGGCGAAACCATAGAAATGCGAGTTGTCAAGCTTAAGAAAACCTACGGCTTCGGCAAGCTGATCTCCATCCTGGAGCCCTCGCCTCAACGGACTAGCCCCCCTTGTGACGTTTTTCACAAATGTGGGGGTTGTTCGTTGCAGCATATGCGCTACGAAGAACAACTACGTTTCAAGCAAAACAAGGTAAAGCAAGCTTTGAAACGGATTGGTGGCCTTGAGGTGGATGTATCAGAACCCATCGGGATGGAGGAGCCTTATTTTTACAGGAATAAGGCCGCCTTTCCTTTGGGCTATGAAAAAAGCGCTGATGCTCTGTTTCAAGGGAAAGTACCAGAAGCCCTGCCGACCATGGGATTTTATTCTGCACGAAGCCATCAACTGGTGCCGGTCAAGCAATGCCGGATTCAGCACAGGAAAAGTGCAGATGTTAGCGCATTGGTTCTGGACTTTATCAGGGAGGAAGGAATCTCTTTGTATGATGAGGCCACGCATAGAGGCCTTGTCCGCCATTTAATCATCCGCACAGGCTTTCGCACTGGGGAAGTAGGTTTAGTACTGGTTATTAATGGAGACAGCCTTCCGAAGGCAGAGCGGTTGATCGAAAAGTTGGCAGCCTTCCCTGAAATCAAAAGCCTTGTGCTGAACAAAAACAAGCTTCAATCGAATGTAATCCTGGGAGAGGAAAACCGACTTCTCTTTGGCCGGGAGTATATCATGGAAGAGCTGGGACGCTTACAATTTAAGCTATCCCCTCTTTCGTTTTTTCAAGTAAACCCTCAGCAAACGGAAAAAATGTACGACCTGATTCTTTCACTCTCTGGGATAACAAAAAAAGATACGGTCATTGATGCTTACTGCGGCATCGGAACCATATCTTTATATTTGGCAGAGTCTGCAAAGAAGGTATACGGAATAGAATGTGTAGAGGAAGCCGTTCTTTGCGCCAAAGAAAACGCAGAGCTGAATAGAATAACAAACACAGAGTTTATCTGCGGACTGTCGGAGGTTGAGGTACCGAAGCTTTTGGAGGCTTGCGGTGCTGAAGCTCCGAGCTTGATTGTGTTAGATCCGCCCCGAAAGGGCTGTGAAAAGTCACTGCTAACTGCCATTGGGGAAATGAAAATTCAAAAAATAATCTATGTGTCCTGTGATCCAGCTACTCTAGCCAGGGATGCAGGGATTTTAAAAGAATATGGATACCAGATCGAAAGCTGTCAGCCTGTGGATATGTTTGCACAGACGGCGGAGGTAGAGACGGTTTGCGCTCTGAACTTATTAGTTTAGTAGCCGACTATTTTTTGGGGGTGTATGTTCGGCATTCATCTTTGTGCCCATTCTTAACAAGTACTTGTGCGGGGCAAGCCTCCTTGGCTGTCGAAAATCTGCTCCATCAGTTTAATTTTAAAACTTATGTTTAGAGCTTAATTTTCAGGTGTTTTTTCTTAAACTGTAACATTCGTTAGGGTTATAGAAGTAGCCAACATTAGGGAGATGATGAAATGGTATTAAACAGCAATCTATTAGGTCTCAGCTCAGTAAACAACATGAAGAGAGTTAATGCTACAAAGTCAAAGCATGCTGAAAGATTGGCTTCGGGTCAAAAGCTTAATCGTGCGGCGGATGATGTAGCTGGCTTAGCTATTTCTGAAAAAATGCGCGCACAAATACGTGGACTTGATATGGCAGAAAAAAACATGGAAGAAGCCAAAGACCTTTGCACGGTTGCAGATGGAGCACTACAAAACATACACGATGGTTTACACCGCATAAAAGAGCTCACGATACAAGCACTGAATGACACAAATACGGATCAAGATCGACAGATTATTCAAAAAGAAATCGATGATTTATATGACAAAATCAATTCAATTGCTAAGCGGACTAACTATAATAATATCTACATGTTAGATGGAGACTATGATCTAAATGATTTTACTCATAAAATTTCATTTAGAGAAATTGCTGAAGTTAATGTGGTAAATAGAACGGAAACAATTAGGTTTAACCAGAATGCCAATATAAATAAAGTTTTATCAGAACCCATAAGCGATGCTAGCCCCCATCTTGAATCAGTGAATATGAGTTTTAATTCAAACCCTGCTGTTAGCGTACCACTTGATTTTACCTATGCAATAGATACTTTGGGCACCCCTGAGAAAGTGATTACAACTGTTGAAGACATGGGCCGCACAATCAATAATATAGAAACTGAAATTGTTGCTCCCCCAAATTTAACCGAAATTTATGAAATAGATTTCATTTTTGAATCAGGCACACGTGACACACGCCCAGGAGCAGTCGTGATCTCAACTGATGCTGGTGGTAACGTTAGTAGTATAGTCACAGCATCAAGGGGACAACAAGGCAGTAATAACTTTATTGAAATTACCACCTTCGATAATACAGGCAACATTATACAAAACGTTGGTTTAGAGGGGCCACCAGGTCATGCTTCAACCACCCCAACGCAGATTATTCAGTTGGCCAACGGAAATCATTTCGTTGTTGGCGGTTGTGAAGCCAATTGTTATGGATTTGCAGTTCTGCTAGATAGAGATGGTCAGGTTATAGATATCAATAGGGGTACAATCGTTGATCCTAATAGTCCTCCAGGCAGCCAATATTTTATTGAGTCTGATTTTCAATATTTCTACAATGTTATTCAAAATAATGGCGGTGAAGTTTTAGCTGTAGGAGCAAACAGGAATGGAGAAGGAATCATTTCTGTTTTTAGCGATAATGGCACACTGGTTGACACTCATGAAATAAGCAGCCCTGGTAATACAGGCATGTATAGGGATTTAATAACCGGCATTGTAGAATTGTCTGGTTCTACGGGGAATCCGGGTGATCCGGCTTACCTTATATCCGGTTTTACGAATAATCCTTCCGGTGCCGGTTACACAAACTGGACGGCAACACTAGATTCGAACTTTAATCTGATTAGCTCTCAAACGCACGGCATCAAGGATTATACTAATACCCGTTTTGATCGATCAAATATCTTATTATTGGGCAGTGGTGAATACTTAGTATCATTTGGGAATGAATTTGTTTTGTATGATCCGTCAGCGTGGACTTACAGTTCAAAAACCTACAGCAACAATTATTACTCCATAATTGAAAATGCTGATGGCACTATTAGTGCCGCTACCAATCGATCAGGTGATATCGTCATTGATACAATCGACCTATTCCTTTCTGGAGGCACAATAAAAAGTTCAAAAACGATAGATTCAACAACAGATCCCGCAAATAATAAAATCGACAGCAAACCATTTCTTGTGGTTGACCCGAACGATCCTGATAATTTTATATTTGTTGCTTCATCTACAAATAACGGAGACAGCGATCTATGGATACACGGCAGCCTAAGTAGTAACACATTTGCATATAAAGACATCGAAGTCAATTTAATGCCCATGCCGGATATGGACTTAGGGAACGGCAATGTTATAAGATTTACAACATGCAAAGCGATATACGAACCCGGCGGCAGATCAACAAAGGGATTGATCATTGAAGCTGAACTGCTGCAAAGTAGAACCATATCAGAAACAGAAATAAGGAAGAGACAACAGGAATTTCTTGAAACAGAATATGCAATCTCTAAACTGTATATTCAATCGGGGCCAAATGCCTATCAAGGAAAAATATTAACACAAAGCAAAGTATCCGCAGACGAACTATTTAAAAGTGCAATCATCAAACCAATCAATGTGCTGTCATGGGAAGCCTCAACTGAGCTACTAAACCTTGTAGATCATGCTGCAAGCCAAATTTCAAGAGAAAGAGCAAAATACGGTTCCTACTATAATGCGCTTGATATGGCTGCCACAAGTGTTAGCACAAGCAGCATCTGCTTGTCCTATTCTGAAAGCCAATTTCGTGATGCAGATATGGCAAAAGAACTCATGCAAAAACTCAAATGTGATGTGTTAGAAAATGTTTCTATGTCAATGCTATCACAAGCAAACAATAATCAACAAATGGTTTTAAAGTTATTATCTTCTTAATTGGCACATCTCATCCGCTTAGCTCTCTATACTCAGTCAAGTTCAGCTTTGCAAAGTCGCCGCCTAAAACAATAGAATTTATCCGGGTTGAAGGATGGTGGCTTGGTAAATGCTTAAGAGACTGAGTATAGGAACCAAGCGGAGGCCTCTTGATCTTCAACCCTTCTCAATTTGATGTCTTTGAATAATGAAAGTTCCTCACCTCTTACTCATCTTCTCATAACAATCATTATACCACAGCGCATTTTCAACCGGCGTATTGGAGGGGATATGGTTCCCTACAGCCATGAAGAAGCCGGGGCACTTTTTACCAATGTCCATGCAGCGTTTAACTTCATTCTCAATGTCCTCCTTGCTTCCTTCCAGCAGGATTCGAGTGTCGGCGTTGCCGATAAAAGCATGGGTCTTGCCATACTTTTCGGCAATGTACTTCATATCCGTGGTGGGCTCCATAACAAAGCCGTTAACCCCACAGGCAGCGATATCGTCTATAAACTCGGTATAGGTGCCGTCTGAGGTAAACATGATGATTTTTTTAGCCTCACGAAGGGGCGCAAAGTATTTCTTATAATTGGGGAATATGTAGGTGCGGTACCAATCCGGATGCAAGAAAGCGCCTGAGGTCCACACGATATCGTCATGTACCATCACGACCTCCGACTTACTTTCCGCCAGAGCCTCAAAGTATTGCAGAATCCATTGGGCATAGCGGTTCGTGACCTGACCGAAGCCCTCCGCATCCATTCCGGCAGTGGCAAGCAGCAAGTCCCAGCCGAAAAGGTCTATCAACCCAGATATGCAGGTGATATAAACACCCACCATATTGACTCCGTCAGGATTGTTGGCACAATTATGATCGTATTCCTCATTAAAATACCGTACGCTCTCCGCGTGATCCTTCTTCCCAAGCTTTTCCAGAGCATCAAAGCCCAGTACATCCTCTTCGCATTTAAAGTAGCTTTCTTTAGCTGAGCGATAGTCGGTTCCTCCGGCTTCGTAAACGGCATGACCCATGTCCGTATAGTAATCGCCTAAATGAGGATTGGCAATGTTTGTGCACCAATGAAAATCGTAATTCCAGGCCTTAATAAAGGCTCTATAGGCTTCCCCCTTCACCTCAGCTGTGGATTGATAATGAACATCAATTCCCGTAACAGCTTTAATCAGTTCCCAGTGGGAACCTGCCGAATACTCTGTTCTGGGCACCCGGCCCGGCATCTCCAAGCGTAGGGCTGCCATTCCATCTGCTAATGACATCAATTTTCCTCCTCATATAAATTTAGTATATTTTTGCTCATGCTTCACGATGCACAGAATGCCAATGAAATCCCGCATGGGCTCGCGCAAGCGTTCTTGGTTGCTAAAAACATTTCACCCTTTTATTCCCAAGTCTTGAAGAAAGGAGCGCAGCACTTCGGCCAAGTTAGTACCTATGATCGCGTGTCCGTATGCACTTGGGTGCAGCAGATCTCCGCTCAAGCCGTAGCTGTCGTTTAGAAGCTCCGACCCATGAATCAGTCGGATGTAGCTTGAATTGGCTTCTTCAACCAGTTTAGCCAGAACTTCATTGTAGCGCTTCTCCACCTCTGTTATAGGATTGGGTGCTAGGTTGTAACCCTCCGTATAATAATTGGGAAAGGTGCTGATGATCAAAGCTGGCTTTTGAAGGGTCACAAGTCTTTGGATTAAGTAAGAGGCTCTTTCTTCAAATTCCTCTGGGCTAAAGCTTTCTCTCATATTCACGCCAAGCTCACAGGTAATGCAATCAAAGTGACAGTCGTCAATCAGATAGTCCACCATTTCCTTTTCGATATGGCAAGCCCCACTCAAGCCCTTGTTTTGCACTTGAGCCCGTAGCTTTGCGGCTGCAAAGTGGGGATATCCATCCAAATTGGAGTTGGTAATGGACGAGCCGTAGGCCAGCCAGTTCAAGGCAGGCAGCTGATCTTTCTCAGGCTGGTGCAGCGAATGCCCGTGGGTATTAATCTCATGCAACACCGCTGAAAAACGGTCAAAGACGACACGCCACACATCAGGCGAATAGCCACCTTGCTTCAATAGCTTTTCATTGACCAAGGAAAAATTTGCTGGTGGATTCAGACGAAAAGAATGTGTAATCCCTGGTTCCAGTTCCAAAACCTGAACCTGAAAATTCCCTTTGAAAATTCTGATAAGTCCTCTGGGACTGAATTCCGGCTTTTTTGCCGTGACTGTCAGGTCAATGTTCGGGGCATCCGTCACAAACTGAGCCTCTATGCCCGTCGAGTCCATCCCTATGAAGCGGGCTCTCTCATTTAAACGGTTCCGCACTGACATGGGGATCCGAACCAAAGCGTTCTCCTCAAAACCCCGCATCGTTTCAATTGCGCCAAGGTTCAAAAATGAAACATTTTCAAATTGCATGGTATTCCTCCAATCTTTGCTAATACTCAGTATAGGTGATAGGCCTGACTTGATCTTATTAGTTCGTGTAGCGGATTGTCAAAAACTTTCCTCTTCATCTTTTCTCATAAAATTTTGTCTTGAAAATTTCCCACATCTATGTTAGAATAAGGGTACATGTGTTTGTAGCTCAGTTCTGGATAGAGCGATCGCCTCCTAAGCGATAGGTCGCAGGTTCGAGCCCTGTCAAGCACATCATTTTTTAGTGAAAGCTGTCAAATGCAAATTTGACAGCTTTCGTCGTATCCGTGAGAAGAAAACAAATCAAGACTAACCCTTAAATTTTTACCACCTTATAGTCCCAACTTCAATATGATTGAGGAGTTGTGGGGTTGGCTCAAAAATTCAGTCATTCATTATTACCGAACATATAATATGTGATTAACGAATATTTTGATATATAACTAAAAGGGAGTCTCCATATGAGCAAATCAAATAAATTTAAAGAGCGCATAGTGCATCTAATGCAAATGTTAAAAATATTATGGAAATCCGACAAAATATTTTTTATAACTTCAATGATTGAAATTGCTATTGTTTCAATTTTACCATTTGTTAATATGTATTTGATTACTTACGCAATTAACGCTTTCACAGACGGAAGTAGTTATAAGCAATATGTAGTAAAGGTAGGTATGTTTTTAATAGCGTGGCTTGTATTAAGCTTATCAAACTTATATATTAATAATTATAATAATATCAAAGGAAATCTTATTGGTCAAAAATTGTATACTCATATTCTTGAAAAATGTCTTGATATTGATTATCAGAAATTATTAGATGCAAAGATTTTGGAAAAGAAAGAATTGGCAACCAAGGCATTAGATAACGGAGCATTTACAGCATTAATAGTAAGTTTTAAAAGTATAACAGCTAGTTTAATTGTTATATGCGGTATGGTAGCCATCCTTTCTCAGGTTGATATATTTATACTTTTGATAACGCTTTTGCTTATAATTGTAAATGGAATGATGTCCTATATCGGTAAAAAACATAAATATAACACCGATGAAGAAATGATTCCTATTAACAGAAAAATAGGATATTATGTCGGTTTAAGCACTAATTATTCAACAGCTAAAGAAGTGCGACTATTTAATATGAAAGATAAACTGCTATCGAGATATAAATCTTTATATAATGATACATTGAATATATTAAAAAAAACATATAACCTCAACCGAAATATAAACAGCATCGGAACGGTTATGAATTTCATCCTTGAAATGTCAATATATATTTATTTGGGATATAAATTATTGGTTGGCAGGTTAATTAATATAGGTAATTTTACATTGTATGGTAACGCAATGCGCCAATTTAAAGATTACATGAGCAATCTACTTTCATCTTTTGCCGATATAGATAATAGTGGCAGATATTTAAAGGACTATTTTGAATTCATCGGAATCACTTCAGAATTCAAAAAAAGTTATTGTCAGTTACCAGAGCTAGATAATATGTTAATTCGGTTTGAGCATGTTAGCTTTATGTATCCTAATCAAGACCATTATGCTTTAAAAGATATAAATATTACCATATCAAAGAATACTTGTTTATCTTTAGTAGGAGAAAACGGCTCAGGTAAAACGACTTTTGTTAAGTTACTCACCAGGCTTTGTGATCCTACGGAAGGAAACATTTATTTGAATGATATCAATATTAAAGATATAGAATATTCCGAATATCAAAAGATATTTTCTGTAATCTTTCAAGATTTTAATCTATATGCATTTACAATAAGAGAAAATATTACCATGTTGTCATCGTCGATTTCAGAACAAGAACATATAATATGGGAAACTATAGATAAGGTTGGATTGAAAACACGTTTTGAAAAGGAATTAAAAGGAATCGATACTTACCTTTATTACATATATGATGAAAAAGGAATAGAACTATCTGGTGGTGAAGGGCAAAAGCTTGCAACAGCCAGAGCGTTATATAAAAATGGTGATGTTATTATTTTGGATGAACCCACTGCCGCATTAGACCCTCGTGCAGAATTTGAGATCTTGTCTAATTTTAATAAAATCACAAAAAAACAAACTGCAATTTACATTTCACATAGATTGTCAAGTTGTCGTTTTTCCGATGCTATAGCTGTATTTGAAAATGGTAAAATCGTTGAGTATGGTAATCACAACACTCTAATAGAAAAAAAAGGATTATACGCGGAATTATATAATATGCAGGCTCATTTCTATACAGATAATTTTAAGTAAAACAAAGAAAGGTCTGCTGATAATATTCATAATTTGAAAGAAAAAATAAGCCATTCCTGTAAGCGTAAACCCAAGGACACATTTAAGAATGCCCCCGAAAGCGATATAATCT